>JAYSNU010000001.1:0-5509 GCA_043723545.1 Candidatus Nomurabacteria bacterium
TCTCAATTACGTGAGGCATTAAAAATTATCCGTAAAATTTTCCCATTTTTAGACGATAAGTCTAAGAACTATATGGAATTTTACCGACAAATAAATTTAATTCCAGACTTGGATGATAGTAAGATGTATTTACAGAATATAAAGAATATTAAATTGTTTTTCAGTGGTAAGAAAAAAGAAATTTTTAGAAATTTAAAAAAAGAAATGCAGAATTATGCAAAGAATCATGAATTTGAAAAGGCGAATGAGATTAAGAGACAACTTTTTGCTATCAAACATATTAATGATATAGCTTTAATAAAAAATGAAGAAGTTAAATTAGAAAACAAAAATAGAATTGAGGCTTACGATATTGCTCACATGGGTGGAAAAAATATGGTGGGGGTGATGACTGTTATAGAAGATGGACGAGTTAATAAAAATGAATATAAAAAATTTAAAATTAGAAGTCAAAACGATTCAAACGATACTGGCGCACTTGCCGAAATATTAGAAAGAAGGTTTAAGCATGTTGAATGGGCTATGCCCAACTTGATAGTGGTTGATGGTAGTACTGCCCAGATAAATGTTGCAAAAAGTGTTTTGAAGATATATGGTCTAAGTATTCCTATTGTGTCTGTTGTTAAAGATGATAAGCATAAAATGAAGGAAATAAAGGGTGACATTTCTCTTGTCAAAAAATATAAGTCGGAGATTTTACTTAATAATAGTGAAGCGCATAGGTTTGCTATTAGTTATCATAAAAACATGAGAAATAAGAATTTTTTAAAGAAATGACCCATTCGATAAAAACTCAGGGTCATGGTGATAAAAATCGAACCATGAAAAAAGAAAATATTTTAATTTTAAATGATATAAGAAGTGTCGAGAATGTCGGAGCGATATTTCGCACAGCTGATGCGGTTGGTATAGATAAAATTTACTTAACTGGTTATACCCCTACACCGCTTGATAGGTTCGGTAGAAAGAGGGGAGATTTGGCCAAATCAGCCCTTGGTGCAGAGGAATTTGTGAAATGGGAACAGAAAAAAAGTATTTCAGCTCTGTTGGTTAAATTAAAGAAATACAATTTTCAAATTATTGGTATCGAGCAAGACAAAAAATCTATAGATTATAAGAAAGTGAAATTGGGGTTAAAGAATGCATTTATTGTGGGCACAGAAGTTACAGGGATACCAAAAAATATTTTAGATAAATGCGACATCATCGCTGAGATACCAATGCGAGGGAAAAAAGAATCTCTTAATGTTTCTGTAGCTATGGGAGTGGCTTTGTTTAGAATATGTAAATTATAAACTTTTACTTCTGACAATTAGCACAAAAGATTGTTGTTCTTCCCCCGACTATTATTTTCTTTAGAAGTTTTTTGCAATTTACACAATTTTCTCCATTTTTGCCGTAAACTTTATGCTCTCTAGCATAATTTCCTCGAGTGTTATCTAGTAGACGATAAGTAGCTATCGAAGAACCACCAACTTTTATCGCTTTTTTAATTATACGAAGAATAGCTTGATGTAATTTCTCTACTTCTACACTTGTCAGAGTGAGAGCTTTTCTATCTGGACGAATGTGAGCTTCAAATAAAGACTCATCAGCATAAATATTTCCCAAACCAGTCACAACTTTTTGATCCATTAAAACGGCTTTAATTTTACCTTTTTTGTTTTTCAGAGAATTAAGAAAGTATTTTGTAGAAAACTCAGAGGATAGTGGTTCAACTCCTAAAAGTTTAAAATGATTTTCTTTTTCAAACCCCTTGCTGTTTTTATAGTAGAGTACATATCCGAACATTCTTGTGTCATTGTAATATAGAGTACCTTTTTGAAGTTCGAATATTATGTGTGAGTGTTTATTTGGCAAAGTTTTTTCTGATAATTCTATCGGATGACCACCCATCACGATTTTTGATTTATTATTATATTTATATACAAATTGGCCAGACATTTTCAAATGAACTAGGATGATTTTATCGTGACTGAGTTTAAAAATAAGATTTTTTGCCCGTCTTTCTATGGAAATAAACTTTTCTCCAGTTATACCCTTTATAAATAAAGCTTTTTTCTTGATAGAGGGCAAGCGCTTAGTACCCTTACCCGAAACAAGCTTGGGTTTTTGAACTAATACTTTCTTTATTTTTTGGCCAATTATTGATTTTTCTAGGCCTAAACGTAGATTTTCTACTTCTGGTAACTCTGGCATGGTATCATCATATTATATGAAGAGGGTTGTTTTTACAATTTTATTTTTTAGTTTATTTTCTCCAGCCTTTTTTGTTTATGCTGATACTCCAATTAAAGTTTTAATTGTGCCAGGACATGATGATAAAATTTGGGGTGCACAATATGGAAATATAAAAGAAGCGGACATGACCCTAGCTCTTGGATCTCAGATTTTTAATCTTCTTAAAAAAGATAAAAGGTTTGAAGTATATATTACACGTGATAGTGGTAGATATATATCTACTTTTGAAAATTATTTTACACAACAAGAACAGGAAATAACTGCTTTTAAACAAACAGCCAAAAAATCATTTACGGACAAAATCTTAGGTGGAATTTTTGTCAAAAAATCTGGAGTTCCTCATGTCGCCGTAAAGAGTTATATGTCTAATGTTCTCTATGGAATTAATAAATGGTCAAATGAAAATAAGATAGACATGATTCTCCATATTCATTTTAATGATTACCCCAGGAAAACTTCATGGACAAAAGGTAAATATAAGGGTTTTTCTATATATGTGCCAGAAAAACAATTTGAAAATTCACCTGAGAGTATTTTGTTAGGTAAAAGTATACATTCTGAGTTGTTAAAAAAGTATTCAACAAGTACTTATAAGAAAGAAATTGGTGGCTTGATTCAAGATCAATCATTGATTGCTCTCGGTGCTAGTGGAACCCTTTCGAAAACTGTCCGTTCCGTTCTTATTGAATATGGATATATTTATAGTTTTGGAAATACTAAGAATAGACATAGTGCATACAACAATATGGCAAATTTAACTGTTTCTGGAATTAAAAATTATTTCTTTAAATAATTATTTGTTGCCCAAGATTTTAAGTGCTTCTTTTATTTTAGTATTTGTATTTGTATCACCAGAGACTTTCTTTAACGCTTCTCGGGCTTCGTTCTGGTTATAGCCGAGAGACTTCAAAGCTTCTAGTGCGTCTAATTCTCCCTGTAGAGAGATTCCAGTTTGATTTACACCCATTTTATCTCTTAATTCTATAACTATTTTTTCAGCTGTTTTTCGGCCGATGCCAGAGATTTTCGTAAGATAAGCTGTATCGCTTGTGCTTATGGCCTGACTCAATGTCTCAATACTAGCCACACTTAAAATGGTTAGACCAGACCTCGGACCAATACCAGAGACACTTATAAGCATTTCGAAAAATTCTAATTCTTTTATTTCTTCAAAACCATATAAATCTATGGCATCTTCTTTTACATGAGTATGAATCCAGAGGAAAATTTCTTCGCCGACTTTTTTGTTCTTAGACAATAAAGAAGGGGAGACACTTACTTTATAACCCACGCCATTTGTGTTGATTATTATGAATTTTTCTGTTTTTAATATTATTGTTCCCTCGATGCTTCCAATCATAGATTAATAATAGCATATAAGCATAATCATCGTAAAAGTTGCCTTTTCTGGGTTTTTCTGTTAAATTGCTTATATGCCAATAACACAATCAGCTAAAAAAGCGGTTCGAGGGTCACTTCGCAAGAAGGCTTTTAATGATCGTCGCAAGCGCGTAATGAAAGAAGAAATAAAGAAAATTGAGAAATTAGTTAAGACAGATAAGGTCGCAGCTCTCAAAATGCTCTCTACCACTTATCAAGTTATAGATAAGGCTGCCAAGAAGGGTGTCATAAAGAAAAATAACGCTGCTCGCAAGAAATCTCGTTTATCAAAATTAGTTAAATAACTAATGAATCACCTTTTAGAATTTTATGGAACTGAATGTCCACATTGCGTGAACATGCATGAACTCGTGGAAAGATTGGAGAAAGAAGAAGGAATTAAAGTTGAGAGTTTGGAAGTTTGGCATAATAAGGAAAATGAAAAGAGATTGCTTGAATTAGACAAGGATCTTTGTGGTGGTGTACCATTTTTTTATAATACAAAAACTAAGAAATTTATTTGTGGAGAGGAAAACTATGAGGGCTTTAAAAAGTGGGCGAAGGGAGAGTAATTTATTTCAAAACATTTTCTAAAAAAATAGAAAGTTCTTTACCTTTTATTTCTCGCACAGCATTTGATTTTAGAGTTCCTAGTTCTATATTCATTATTCTATTGCGTTTTAAGTCAACTACTTCTTGAAATAAGGCTGAACACATACGTCTGATTTGATGTTTTTTACCCTCGGTTAGTGTAACTTTAAAAGTTACATCATTTATGATTTCAACTTTACATTTTTTGGTTTTGTAACCCTCTATGTTTACACCAGATTCCATTTTATTTTTGAAACTTGAGCGTAATTTATTTGAAGTTTTTACTATATACTCTTTGTCGTGAATATATTTGGGATTTAATAATCTGTCAGTAATACGGCCATCATTCGTGAGAATTAAAAGTCCATGAGAAGCTTTGTCTAATCTTCCGAGAGGGAAAAGTCCTTCTTTTGGAGATGAGGTTTCAACACCCATTGGTTTATTGTAAGCAAAATATAAATAACTTTTCTGCTTTTCACCTCGCACTTCTATTTTATCTTTTTCTTCTACCTTACTTCCCAATACTGCCAATTTCCCATTAATAAAAACCTTTTTATTTTTTATAAGTTCATCAGCTCCACGGCGAGTAGATATTTGTTTTAAAGCCAGGTATTTATTAATCCGCATTGGGTATATATTTTCCATTGAGAATCATTGTAACACACGATCTCACTTACTGTATTGTAGTGGTAGTAGTTTTTGTGCTTTGAGGATTGTCTACGGTCGTAACAGTTCTTTTCTTGAAAGCGTCATTCGCAAAAATGTATTTTGCTAATAGTATCAATGCAAGAATAACGATGATTAAGAGTAACCATCCAAGTAGAGTTCCTGGAAGAAAAACGCCAGACCAGAAAGCATTTGCTCCAAATGGTGAAGTCGTTCCACTATTTTCATTCCAAACTTGTGCGGATACATTGGCACTTACTGATTGAGGATTGCCCGAAGGATCAATATAAGACAAAGTTGCGGGGAAATTTAAATTTGTTCCAGTGGGGATATTTTCTCTAACTTTTGTTCTTATGGTTACTGTTCCTTCTCCATTGGCTTTTAATGTTCCCAAATTGAAGATTAAAGAGTTGCCAGAAATAATAGGGTTGTTTGGATTTGAAGACATATAGTCTACTTCTAATGGAAGATTTATTCGTAGATTAAGACCAGTAATAGATGCATTTCCAATATTTTGATAACTTACTGTGTAATTAATTTCATCACCTGGTTTTGGTCTGGTGTTGTCTATCGTAGGTACTATTGGTTGATTGCGATTTACAGAAGAGGTGATTAATACAAGAGAAGTTGG
>JAYSNU010000002.1:0-13957 GCA_043723545.1 Candidatus Nomurabacteria bacterium
CTTGCTTACAGGATTAAAAGCAAGGGCCATTTCGCCTTGCCCAATTTTCACGAATTGCTTTCCGAAATATGTGATTATCATTCTGTATATTATATCATATTTAAATAAAAAAGCATATCAAATAAGCCTTTTCTGTGATTTTAACAGCTTGACAACTATAAAAAATAGGTGTATAAAATAGGAAGAAGTATCGCGCATCCGGCACGATACATGTACCCCCGCTTCCGGGAGCTTGGGCAAAATGCCGCACCAGACTGGACACACTGATCATGTTGGACTCCAGGACATCGACCGCCGCATCAACGTCGATTCTATCGCTGTCGAGCCTGAGAGCAAGTTGTCCGATGCAGTTCGTCGGGCAATCAATGAACTCGATGACGGACATCGCCTCATCGCGCAGATGTGCCTCCTCGACGAAATGTCGGTCATGGAAGTTGCTCGTATCGCCCACCTCACCAAGGACCTCACGAACAACATTCTCACCGAGGCCATCTCCTCTCTGCGTCAGAAGTTCGGTTTGTCCCTGCTTAGCTGAACATCGCATTCGCACTTCGCGAATATTCCACAAGGCCCCGTACTGCTTGCAGTACGGGGCCTCTCACATTTTCCTTGCATTTTCCAAATTTTATAGTAATATCAAAGACAAGTTAATATATATTAAAAGCGTGTTTTGGGATAACCCTCTTTGCATTCGGTGAAGAAAACCCAAGCTCATATCCGCTTTTATGCGGATTTTTAAATTTTATATGAAAAAAGAAGAAGTATTAGAAATCAAACAAGAAAATTTAGTTTTAAAGTCAATCACAGATAGAAGTGGTAGTCGACCAGAAATAGACTCTCTCGTAGAAGGTCCAGTGATTTTAGTTGAAAAATCTTCTGTATATGTAGACCTCGCCCCCTATGGTACAGGTATCATCTATGGACGTGAATTTATTAACGCTAAAGATATTATCAAAAAAATAAATCTAGGCGATATAATTCGTGCCAAGGTTGTTGATACAGAAAATGAAAACGGCTACATAGAACTCTCTCTTAAAGAAGCCAAACAAGCTCTCACTTGGAGTGAGGCAGAGAAAGCCATAAAAGCAAAGACAATAATGAGCCTAGAAATAAAGGATGCCAACAAGGGTGGACTTATCCTAGAATGGCAAGGAATACAGGGTTTCTTACCAGCTTCTCAACTTAAAGCTGACCACTACCCTCGTGTCCTTGATTCTGATAAAGACAAAATATTAAAAGAATTAAAAAAGCTTGTTGGTCAAAAGATTTCAGTTATGATTATTTCTACTCTTCCAAAAGAAGGTAAGCTAATCTTCTCTGAGAAAGATAATGACCCAGAAGAAAAGAAAGAAATACTGAGTAAGTACACAATTGGTGATGAATTGGAGTGTACTGTGGCTGGTATCGTTGACTTCGGTGTATTTTTAAAGCTTGAAGATGGTTTAGAAGGATTGGTCCACATATCAGAACTTGATTGGGGTCTAGTAGAAGATCCTCGCACAATGTTCAAAGTTGGAGATAAAATCAAAGCCAAGGTTATAGAAATCAAAGATGGTAAAATCTCTCTTTCTATTAAAGCATTGAAGGAAAATCCTTGGACTGAATACGAAGGTAAATTGAAAAAGGGTGACATTATCAAAGGTGTCGTAATCAAATACAATAAACACGGCGCACTTGTATCTATCAAAGAAGGTGTCGCTGGTCTTGTACACAATTCAACTTTCGGCTCTGAAGCTAAGCTTCGTGAAAAACTTGAATTAGGAAAGAATTACAATTTCCAAATCACTTTGTTTGAACCAAAAGATCACAAAATGACTTTGGTCCATCTAGAATAAAAACAAATAAAAAAACCACACATTGTGTGGTTTTTTTATTTGTATTATTTATTAACTATTGATAGCTACACTATCATCAAGAGTACCTATAGAATTCATGATAGACATCACTTGTTCTGCATAACGAGGAATAACAGACGGTGGGTTATAAGCTCGAAGAATTTGCTTAGTTGTTTTGTTGTCGTAATGTTGTGCAGTTTTAGGATTATTGCCTCCCAAATTTTTGGCAACAATTTCTATGGCATGATCATTCGATTTAAAACCAACTTTACAAGAAGCCCAACCGAAAGCATTATAAGGGACTCTTATACAATCATTCTTACCACCAGTAGATTCACGAACTGCAATAGCTGGCAATAAACGCCAATCAAGGTCATTGTTCTCTGCTTCCTCTACCATCTTCATTCCAGTTCCTTCTAGAGGCATATCATGCTCCATGAAATAGAAATCGATAGCATCAGCCTTGGCTTGCATTTCTAATACCTTAGGGTCCGGAGCCTTTTTAATGGCTTCAAATAACGTACCCTTAGTATCAATATTAAATTTTTGCGAAGATATGATTAGGGGAGCTGTCACCATATTGGAAGTTGCTTGGGGAATATTGCTTATAGGCCCAGACAAACTCACAAGAGGAACAATAACAAGTGACTCCACAAACCTTATCCATTTTTTATTTTGCATATTAAGCGGTTGTGCTCCGCCAACTTGTGTCTGTATTCATTTTCAATTTAAAGGTCTTAAAGGCCTATAAATTAAAAAATCCTTATTTAATAAGCTTTACGCCTATAACCTAAGGACATACTAATATGATAGCATATTCGAATTAAAAAGTCAATAGTTAAACCATAAATTTGTCATCTGTCAAATGAAAAAAACCCAAAAAAACCTTTGCTTATAAGGGTTTTTTACCCCTACTTTACTAGCAAGTATTGACAAATAAGGCTAAAATATGGGTAATTTAGCCACTGTGGACAAAACAAAAGGATCAAAAGAGCGCAAAGAAGCCGTCGTTAGAGCTTGGCTCCTTCGACGGCTGATAAAACACCGATATTTCCCCTATTTTTCCTTGGACGGGAGCCTACTTTCGACTCCCGTCCATCCGACGCCGCCCTGCTTCGTCAGCCCTTGGGCATGACGGGCGCGGCCGTAACGACCGCATCGAAGCTCACCGTCTTCGGGTCACCGCGAGTGAAACCGAAGGTCACAGTGATCTTAGCCTTCCCGACTTCTTGGCCGATAAGCGCGACGTAGGTGGAGAAGAGATCACGCGCACCTTCGCACGTCGCACCAGTCGCCCCCCAGCCACCCCCCATCCACTCGACGGCGGAGGTGCTTCTCGAGACATCCACTGTCACGAGGCTCACACCCCGCGGCAAGCAGAGCATGATCTGGTTTCCGCGCTGTTCGCCGACCTTCAAATTCAAGGTCGGCTGAGTGAGCGGTATGATACTGATCGTGTCGTAGATCGGCGTCGGCGCGAGGACCTCGCGCGTACATGCCGTGAGGCCGACGACAGCTAGGAGGACAACAAGAAACTTCTGAAAGAACGTACGCATGGTAATACTTCTCCGGAAGAGGAAAACTCTAGACCAAGCGGGTCGTACATAACTATACACTTTTTTAGCTTTTTGTCAAGACTAGATTAGCTTAAATATCTTATCAGCCACCTTATAAGCTTCGCCAGCACCCATGGTTACAAATACATCATTATTACCGAAGGTCTTCCCTTTCAGATACTCTTCAGCTAACTCAAAATCAGTAAAGGCGATCGCCTTCTCTCCATGAGTACATACTGCCTCAGCGAGCTTGCCACTTGAGACACTTTCATCTTTACTCTCGCGAGCGAAATATATCGGCAACAATACTATACTATCTGCACCTTTAAAACTTTTAGAAAATTCTTCAAACAATGCTTTTGTTCGACTATATAAATGCGGTTGAAATACTACGGTTAGTTTTTTGTTTGGATAAATTTCTCGAAGTGCCTGCAAGCTCGCAATAATCTCTGTCGGATGGTGAGCATAATCATCGTAAACAATAGTTCCGTCTTTATTTTCACCTCTTTTCTCAAGACGCCTCCAAGTGCCAGTAAATTCTGATAAGGACTTTTGTATAACTTCATCATTAATATTTAAAATTTTAGCAACTGCATATGCAGCTGCTGCGTTCATCCTATTGTGTTCACCTAGAACAGCGAGCTTGGGTATTTTATCTAAATATTCTACATAGTTTGTAATTTTATTTTCAGACTGTAATAAAAACTGACCAAAGGCTTCTTGTATATCATTCAAGTCTTTATAACAATCAAGATGATCCGCTTCAATATTTGTCACCACTGCTATAAATGGATGAAAGTTTAGAAAATGTCTATTATATTCATCTGCTTCAACTACTAAATACTCACCTTTACCTTTTCGGAAATTGCTATTAAATTTTTTTACAAAACTTCCTACAACGATGGTTGGATCAAGTCCTGCGTCTATCAAAATATCTCCCACCATTGCAGTCGTAGTTGTTTTACCGTGAGTACCAGAAATAGCAATGACTTTATATTCCTTCGCAAACAAACCAAGCGCTTCAAAATATGAAAGTACTGGGACATTTCTCTTCCTAGCTTCTATTAAATATTGTGGCCCACGATAAATCCAAGCATCACTAAATATATACATATCAGCATCAGGTAATTCTTTCAATTCATTTTCATAATAAATAATAGCTCCAGAATCACGAAGCGGATCTAACGTTTTGGGACTTTCTTCGTCGTTGATACCAAGTACTTCTATACCACGTGATATAGCCATCTTCGCCAAAGATGAAATACCGATACCACCGATACCAATAAAAAATACTTTTCTCGCATTGAGTATCTTCGAAGTGTTAATTTTTGATAAATCTAAGTCCATATTTTATCCCTTCATTCTTTCATGAATGCCTGTTAAAAAATTATCTGGATTCTCTTTTAATTTTTTCTTTAATTCTTCTTTTGTAAACCACCTTATTTCTTCTACTTCATTTTTCTGTATTTTAAAATCATTAAATCCAACTGGAAGAGTAAGCAAAAACTCTTGAACAAAATAATTCCATTTTGTTTTCTTGCGTTTTTTTTCTCCCATTTCGAGTTTTATATTCGTAATTCCCAATTCCTCTTCTGCTTCTTTAATCATGTTCTCTTCGTAAGTTTCACCTTCTTCCACAGTACCAACAACTGCTGGCCCCCATTTACCAGGATCATGGGTCTTATTAAAAGCTCTACGTGCTAATAGAATTTTACCATCGGTATCAGTAATCCAAAGAGCAGAGACTCGGTAGATAGCGTCAAAATCCCGATTATCTCTTTCTCTATATTCAATCAAATTATCATTTTCATCAACAATTGGTATTTTCATATATTTATTTCATTTTTTTTACTAAAGCCATAAATTGATCACCTCGATCATATTCGTTATTAAACATTCCAAAAGATGCGAATGCAGGACTGAAAAGAATAATATCTCCCTTTTCTGATACAGAATACGCTTTTGTTACTACGTCTTTTAAATTTTCTTCTTTATAAACATGAAGTCCTTTTATTTTATGTAAAAGTGTAGAAATCCTATTAGTACCATTGCCCGGTATTAAAACCAAAACTTTAACATATTTTTTTATTTCTTCCACTAATTTTTTAAGTTCTAAGTTTTTATCCGTACCCCCCATAATCAAAACAATATTTTTCTTACCAGAAATTATCTTACCCAATGCAATAAGCGCTACTTGAGTCGCTTCTGGTGTCGTAGCATTGTTGTCATTGTAAATATCTATACCTTTTATATTTTTCACATATTCTAATCTTCCAGAAATAGGATTGAAGTGTTTGATGGCCTTTTTTATAACTTCTTCATCGATTTTTAAATACCTAGCAACTTCTACTGCACAAGAAATATTTTCCAAATTATGAATTCCAGGCAAATTTATATGCCAAGATTTCGGAACATGTTTTGTATTAGCAAAAATCTTTTTAGCCTTAGTATTTTTAATCAACTTCTTCATACTAGAACCCAAAACTAACACATCACTCTTTTTTTGAAATTTAAAAATATAAGATTTGTCAGTAAAATATCTTTTCATTGCTACTTGTGGTGAGCTTGTCGAACCATAATAATTCATATGGTCAGGCATAAAATTCGTAAATACAGAAATAAAAGGAGAAATTTTTGCTTCTCCGAATCCTTGCAATTGCCACGATGACAATTCAAAGACAACATAATCCCCTTCTTTCACTTCTTTAAGAAGTGGTAATGCTGCAGTACCTTTAATATTTCCTCCCAAATATACTTTCCCAATCTTTCCTTGTCCTTCCGTAGCTTTAGCGAAGGAGGATAAAATTTCATAAATCAAAATAGTTGTCGTAGTTTTACCCCTTGTGCCCGTAACTCCAATTATTTTTACTTTCGGTGCAAGTTTAACAAATAAAGATTCATCCATTTCTACTGGTATCTTTTTTTTCTTTGCATGTTCTATATACGGTGTATCCAAAGACACTCCTTGTCCTTTTAAAACAAAATCACAATTCTCAAAATCTTCAAATCTATGTTCACCTAAAACATACTTAATATTCTTATATTTCTTTAAAGCTTTTATAGATGGTGCTAATTCTTTCTCTGTCTTTAAATCAGTCACTAGAACTTTGGCCCCACATTCAGCCATAAATGCAATATCCCCAAGTCTTTTACCCAATAGGCCCAAGCCCATTACCGTAACCCTTTTCCCTTTAAAATATTGCTTATAGTCACTCATATCTCCATATTATCATAGCTTTGAGTAACGCAGAAGTAACTTATATAATGCAATCTATCTGGCAAAGCTTTGCCAGCGAACTGCTCGTCAATCAAAAAAATAATAGTCGGAATACCTCTTTTATTTTCTAATTTCCTGCGCAAGGCATTCTATAAGTTACTTCTGCTTGTAAGTAGCAGAAATGGTATTTTAAAGCCTCACGCAGGCTGACGAGCCTAAGTCCGAGCAGAATTTTCAGCAGAAAATTACTGCGTGCTTTTAAATACTATTTCTGCGAATTACATTTCTATTGAAATAATTTCTTATACTCTTCCATATCATCGAAGTGATATTTCACACCTTTTATTTCTTGATAGTCTTCATGCCCCTTTCCAGCGCACAAAATTATGTCTCCCTTTTTTGCAATTTTTATAGATTCTAAAATAGCCTCTCTTCTATTTGAAATTGCTTTAACTTTTTTCGCCACGTGAACTGACAAATCAGTTTTCATTTCAGCAATAATTTCATCTGGATCTTCACTACGTGGATTATCAGAAGTAAAAATAGCGATATCAGAAAGTGTCGCCCCGATTTTCCCCATTATTCTTCTCTTAAGTGGATCTCTATCTCCACCACAACCAAAAACAGAAATAATCCTACCATCAGGAGACTTAACTTCTTTTACTGCATTAAATATTTTTTCAAGTGCGTCCGGTGTATGAGCATAATCTACTACAACCAAAACACCATCTGGGGACATCAAGTAATCAAACCTGCCCTTGGGTGGTTCAATAGTTTCTAAAATCTTATTCACTTTCTTCATATTAAAATTAAGAAGATTGCACGCACTCCAAACACCAAGCAAGTTATAAGCATTGAATTGCCCCAAAAGATTAGAATGTATTTTCTCTTCATTGAAAACAAGATCGAGCCCAGAAAAGTCTATTTGATTAATTTGTCCATGAAAATTCTCCCCTCTCTTAAAACCATAAGAGTATTTTTGGGCTTTAATATCTATAAGCATTGTTAGTCCATGTTCATCATCTGTATTCGATAAAGCGAAAGCGTCCGTAGATAACATCTGAAATAATTTCTTCTTCGCATAAAAATAATTCTCTACACTTTTATGATAATCCAAGTGGTCATGGGTCAAATTTGTAAATATACCACCAACAAATTCAACTTCCGCCACTCTATTTTGATCAAGAGCATGAGAAGATACTTCCATAAATACATATTCACAACCACTATCAACCATTTCTTTAAAGAGTTTGGTAAGAGTTACAGAATCTGGAGTTGTGTGGGTCGCTCCTCTTTTTTTATTGACTATTATATTTTCTACAGTACTGATAAGCCCTGTCTTGTATCCCAAAGCCGTAGAGATTTTATATAAAAGCGTCGCAGTCGTCGTTTTGCCATTTGTGCCAGTAACTCCTATGATTTTTAATTTGGCTGAAGGATTACCATAATAATACCGCGCATAAATAGACTTAATCCTCCACCATTTCGTTTTTAATTTTTTAATAATTTTCTGCATTTTATATTTTTTATACTATTGCTAATTCTTTCTCTAAAATTTTTGCCACATATTCAGCAGTGGATGGTCAATAAATTATTCACTTCTATGCACTTTCTTAATTAATCAACGATTTTCGATGTTGAGGTGCGTTGATGAGACCACATTTTTTATATTTATACACTTCTCCTGTAGCGGGATTAATTGCCCCACATGGGCAAGGGTCATTGCGGCCCACTTCGCCCTTAATTCTTATTTCTTTTGTATCACTAAATTCATCGATTTCATTATGGCTCGTGACTAAAGTCTGTTTGGGAGTATTTTCTTCTGCTGTTATTCTTAAAATACCATCAGTATTAATAGTTGATATTAAAGAAAATGCTTGTTCTCTCAAAGCACCTTCCATTTCTTTAAACATCGCAAGTCCCTCTTTCTTATATTCCACTATTGGTTCTCTCTGACCATAAGCACGCAAATTTACAGAAGAACGGAGATAATCCATAGCTTCTAAATGTTCCATCCATAATGCATCATTAGCATATAAAACTATCCTGCGAGCAGTTTCATAAAATGCTTCCGCACCTAATTTTTCTTTTTTCTCTTTTATAATCTTCTCCGCATTTTCTCCTCTCTCTTCTATTATTTTATTCAAAAGCTCATCAATACCATCTTTATTAGAAGACATCATCTTTTGTCTTCTCGTATAAACAATCTGTCTTTGATAATTCATCACATTGTCATATTCAAGAGTATATTTACGAGCATCAAAATGAAAACCTTCTATTTTTGCCTGTGCATTTTCTAATGAACGCCCTACCAATCCATTCTCAATAGGCATATCCTCAGGTATACCGAAACGCCCCATCATATTTTTTATTTTATCCGCACCGAATACTCGCATCAAATCATCTTCAAGAGATACGAAAAATTGCGTTTCGCCTGGATCTCCTTGTCTACCCGAACGACCTCGAAGTTGGTTATCTATTCTTCGTGCTTCATGTCGCTCTGTACCCAAAACAAAAAGTCCACCATAACCTTTCACTTTCTCATATTCTTCTTTCACAACTGGATTACCACCAAGCTTGATATCTATTCCACGACCCGCCATGTTCGTGGCGATGGTCACCGCACCAGCTTTGCCTGCTTGAGCAATAATTTCTCCTTCTCTTTCATGATTCTTGGCATTTAATATTGTATGTGGCACTCCCTCTTGTTTGAGATAAACAGAAAGAAGTTCATTTTTTTCTATTGAAATAGTACCAATCAATACCGGTTGACCTTTTCTATTTAATTCTTTAACCTTTTTCGCAATTGCTTGAAACTTACCCTTCTCTGTTTGAAAAATTAAATCCGATGCATCTTTTCTTATAATCTTACGATGAGTAGGTACTACTATCACGTCTAAACCATAAACTTTCAAAAATTCTTCTGAAGAAGTCTCTGCTGTTCCTGTCATACCAGAAAGCTTTTTATAAAATCTAAAGTAGTTTTGAAATGTTATAGAACCACTTGAACGAGTTTCCTTCTCAATCTTCACTCCCTCTTTTGCCTCTATCGCTTGGTGTACACCTTCTGACCAACGTCTACCTGGTTGAAGTCTTCCTGTAAATGGATCAACTATTATTACTTCACCTTCTTTAACTACATAGTCTTTATCTTTCTCAAAAATTGCTTGCGCTCTTACGGCTGTCTCTAAGTGATGCACATACTTAATACCCTTTTCTGTATATATATTACCAACTCCAAGCAAAGACTCAGCTTTGTTGATACCTTCATCGGTCAAAGATATGGCCTTCATCTTTTCATCTACAGTATAATCCACATCTTTCTTCATTTGCTTTGCAATTTTAGAAAATTGAATATAAAAATCCCCAGAATCTCCTGAAGCAGAAGAAATAATAAGTGGTGTTCTGGCTTCATCTATTAAAATAGAGTCTACCTCATCAACAATTGCATAATAATGTCCTCTTTGGACTAAATCATTGACAGAATTTGCTAAATTGTCACGCAAATAATCAAAACCATACTCATGATTTGTTCCATAAGTAATGTCTGCTTTATATGCTTCTTGCCTACTACATGGTTTCAAAAAATCATAAACAATTTTAAATTCTCCAACTTTATCTCGTTCCAAATCCGCTTGATTATGTTTTTCGTCATAAATATAAGAAACATTTTGAGAATTTATCACACCAACACTTAAACCAAGAAAATCATAAACTTGTCCCATAAGCACAGCATCACGTCGTGCGAGATAATCATTCACTGTGATAAGATGCGCACCTTCTCCTGCTAATGCATTTAAATAAATAGGCAGTGTAGCTACCAATGTCTTACCTTCACCTGTTTTCATTTCAGCAATTTTCCCCCTATGAAGAGCAAGACCTCCGACAAGTTGAACATCATAATGTCTTTCTTTTAATTTTCTTTTTGCAGCTTCACGAACAAGAGCAAAAACCTCCGGCAATATATCATCCAGAGTTTCTCCTTTCTTTAATCTATCTTTAAATGAAGCTGTTTTAATAGGGAAATCACTATCCACCAATTTAACCATTTCTTCCTCTAAAGAGTTGATTTTATTGACTAATTTTCCCGCCTCTCCTACAAATTTGGAGCTAGCATCACCGAATATACTTGATAAAATACCCATCGTTTTATATTAGCATAAAAACAAAAAACTTCCGACTCTCGCCGGAAGTTTCTTCGAAGAAACTATGCTCGCTTCTTTCCCTTCTTTGCAACTTTCTTCTTTGCAACTTTCTTTGCCTTCTTTTTTGCTGCCATAATATTTTTAATTAAGTTATTAAAATAGTTTGCAATAAAACGACCTCAAAATATTTTCTAATTAAATAAAAAATATTCTAAATAATTATTGCGGGAACATATTAATTATCTCGCATATCAAAATTAAATACAATACTTTTTCATCAAAACTGTGGATAACTCAAACAAGAAAATAAAAGTTAAAATTTTTACGGCGGAAGGTTCCAAATAAAGTTTGGAGGAAGACGTAAAAATTTTAACTTTTATTTTTTTCTTACCAGAAACGAAAAAATTGTTTTCATTTGAGGCGGGTAATGGCTAAACTCCAACATATGTGCCTATGTGAGTGCGATAACCCGCCACAGATAAAAACAATTCCTTAGGATAAATTATATCACGAAACTTTTTCTATCATATGCTCTACAAAGTGATGCATCTTTGCACCGACAGATTCTAAAGATTGTGATAAATGTGAGGTTTTTTTGATATTTGGATTGAAAAGTACTCCCGTAAGATAAACACTACCCTTAGGTGTTAAGAGAAAGTTAGATTTCAAATAAGTATGATTTCCTAAATGTTTATGCAACTTTTTTGCCAACATAGCTATTTTTTCTTTTTCAGATGATAGTAAATTATTAATTGGGAGCGTATATATTTCTTCCCCACGGAAACCTCGTATTGAATGCACGGGCACAATTTTACCCGTGATTAATTCTTCAACTAAAATACTTCTATTATGAATTAAAATATCTTCTATGGCTTGAGCTAATTCAGGCAAAGTTTTCGCCACGTGTACTGCCGCGTTAGAATCGCGAGTGAGGGTTCGCACTATCCAAGGACCTGCAAATTTTTGAAAAACTTCTTGCGCTTTCCTGCTCGCATAATTTTCTTTTGATCCATAAACACCATCAAAGTCTTTTTGGTAAAGTGGGAGAACTATATGTTTCGGCATTTTAATATCTAAATTTTTAACATATTGTTCTAAAGAGCTACGATTATTCCCAATGCTATAAATAAATGGTGATACGCCCACTGTTGGTATGGAAAGTTGAAGAAGTATAGAATACGAACTCAAGTGTGCAGAATTCCAAACAACATCAACACGATGCATCAAGTCCGCAGGTTTTGCTTGTATTCCATTTATATGCCAAACTCCCCCTCTGTCTATTAATATATCTACAATTTTATATTTATCAGATAAATTCTCTATGATATACAAAATCAAATCCGCACCCATCTCGAGTGAAGACATATAATTTTCTCCTTCTCCTCCACGCAATATACCGACTCTTTTAACCATAAGTAAATTATAGCAATAAATAACAAGTATAAACAAATAAAAAACTATCTAAACTTTTTTATCCCACAAATCCCAAACATATTTAGCGATATTCACTGGTTCCCCTTCAAGTGGAAAATAATGCAAATCAATAAAGGGTAGTGAATTACACTCTATGATGCCCCAATGCTGTGTGTCTGGATCTTTAGTCGCATCTTCTATTATTAAATCAAAACCAGCCACAGGCACAGAAACAAGGTCACTTGCCTTTTTTAAAATTGAATAAAACTTTGGATGAATTTCAGGAAGAATTTCTTTTGTATAACCACCATAAAATCTTCCTGTCTTTGCCACAAGATTAATTTTTAAACCAGAATGAATCACACTATCTACTTTATAGTTTTGCCTATCAAGAAAATTAATTAATTCTTTATTTATCAATATATCACCCACTCTTTCTTTTTTGCTTTTATTCTTTTCTTCTATTAATTCCAAAATAGTATGAAAGCCATCACCAGTAACATATGGAGGGTCTGCTCGAAAAAACCCAACAAGATTACCATCTACAACAGTCGCACGATAAACACTACCGAAAAGATGTTCCTGGACAACCATAGAGTAAGTTATCTCTCGTGCTAGGTCGAAGGCCTTTTTCAAACTATTAATGGTGTTTATATTCGTCGTAGTATGTCTCCCTAGAGATCCGAGTTTAGGTTTTATAATTAGTGGTTTTCTTAATTCATTAAAAGCAAACACAGCATCTTTATAAGAAGAAATTTTCCTTGTTTTCGGAGATGGTATTTTCGCCTCTTCAAATCTTTTTGCAAAATTAAACTTATTATCTATCCAAGCATAACCATCCCTGGGAAGCCATGGCGGTATAGGTAAACTATTAAAAAAATAGTACTTACCATGAATCTTCGCTCGAAAATGATCTATGCATTTCCCAAAAAAGAATAGTTGTCGCATTTCTATACCTCTTCTTCGCGCTTCTTCCCAAACCACCTTAGAACGACCATTCATGGTATTCTCTATATCATCATCATATCTAATGATACCTATGACGTGTAGCAAATTAAATAAAAATTTCTCAAAGAAATCAGTTAACCTAATTTTCCTATCTATAAAATAAAGTGGTGAATATAAATAATTAATTTTCTCCATTAATTCATCAGCAAAACGCAGAAAAAACATCAACTGATGATTGACCTCGCTAGTACCACAAGCACTGCATTTTAACTCCTTATTATTCGCCATAAAAAAAGTATACTACATAAACAAAAAAAACAGCCTGGATTGCTCTAGACTGTTTTTTCTTTGCGAAATTAATGTCCTCCAACCATAAAATATAATGTTTTAAACATTAATAAATCGACGCTTACACTATTATATCACTTTCCACAAAAAGAGTGCAAATAACGCAAAACACCACGCTTGGGGCGTGGTGTTTTTAGAATGCTATCCTTTATTTTGTTTCGTTCCTTTTAACTTTTTTATTGTATGTCTTTCCACACTTGTCATAAAGTTTTAAGTTCTCAAAAACTATTGCGCGCTCAATTGAGGCGTGCAATACCGACTCACGTAGTCTTCATATCCGAAGATATGAAGACCGTTTTTCAAATTGAATTATTCCACGAGCAGCTTCCGCTACCCGTGCCTTGTTACGACTTAGTCCCTGTCACCGAGCTTACCTTAGGCCCTACTTATGTAGAGACTTCGGGTACTCCCGGCTCCCTTGACTTGACGGGCGGTGAGTACAAGACTTGAGAACGTATTCACCGCAGTTTAGCTGACCTGCGATTACTAGCAATT
>JAYSNU010000003.1:0-2598 GCA_043723545.1 Candidatus Nomurabacteria bacterium
TTATTGTTTTGAAAACTTTTTTAACTATACCTATTTTATTAATTACGTTACTATTTTGATTGTTGATCAAAGCTAATACTATTTTAGCTGGCAAGTTACCACCTTCATTATGTATAATCTCTGCTATAGTTTTAATACTATTCAAATCTTCTTCTATAGTATTTAAATTTCTAATTCTGCTTGTTATTATATCTGGAAGCGTTTCTCTAGTGAAGTCTTTATGTGTTAGGTTGTTAGATATATTTAATACACTTATACCAATACTATAAGATATTGGATAAAACTTAACAAGATTGTTAAAATCCATTTTGTTAAGTTTTGTCATTAGTGTCAATAAAACTTTGAAGCCCATAGAGGGGTTTCCGCTCCTAGGTAACCTATAATCAAAATATGTAGCTTTAAAATTGACGGCATCAGAAATAAATTTAGCTTGATTTTCCCTATAAAGATATTTAATAAATGTCACTAGTATTTGATCTGGTATTTCTGGATAAAGTTTTTTAAATTCTTCGGCAGCATTTTTGAACCCCACACCGCCGGTAGTTTCTAATAAAAACTTAACTTCTCCAAGAGCTGTAATATTGCGTTCAGATAAGTTATCCACCACTCTAGAGCTGGGATTATAATAAACTTTACTATGCTCTGTATTAATACCAGGAATATTTAATATGAAACCTTTATATAAATTTTTATTTATAATTTGCTGTATAGTTTCATCGCTTACTAAAGTTCGTATATCCTTTTTTACTAATTTTGCAACGTCACGACTGATATAAGAATCTATTTTTATGTTTGAGAAAAAAGGTTCTAAAAATTTTGCAGGTTCTAGGGCATTACTAAGATATTTTTTAATATCGATGATAAATTGTAATTTAAAGTTAACTACAATTTTTGGTACATTAAATTTCTGAGACAAATCATATTCCCAATGGTCTGCGTGTGGGAGACTACTATCAGTCTTAGGAAGTCTTTTTGGAATAACATTTTTAAAATACTGCTCCACGCTATTTAAATCTATGTTAAATAGTTCCATAGTTTGGTTTTTTAATCTACCGTAAATAATATCTACAGTATTTATACTTTCTGTAAAGGTGTTCCAGTTTGCAGAGTTTAAATCGTTCTTCATAATTTCCAAACTACTCTGATCTTGTTCGTTTAAATATGCAAATGCTATTTTATAATTTTCAATGAACGGTTGTATTCTTTGTTTAACCTGCTCAATGACATAATCTCCAGCTTGTCTTCCAAAAACACCGACAACTCGATCTGTTAAATCATGTGTTAGTTTATCATAGATACTCTTGAAACTTTTGATGGAAGTCATTTCATCAATAGTAAAGCTTTGTAATTCTTTTTTGCGTTGAAATCTATGGGTTTCTGGAATTTTCATAAACAAAGATTTATCGAAATCTTTGATAAATTGTTTTTTTTGCGTCTGGATTGTTTTCATCTGTCCAGTTTAATAAATCTATATTTTCTTGATCTGATAAAAAGTCATTAATTTCTGGAACTAAATGTCTTACAACATGCTTCTCCAAAGTTTTCATGCGCGCATATTGTTCTAAAATTTCGTCTATTTCCGACAAAGCGACATTAAAATCAATCAAATATGTTTGTACATTGCGTTCGTTAATAGAAAATGGATTGAATTGTTGATGCAAATATTTGGATAGCGTACCTCTTCTAGAAAAAGCTACACCAAAATCAGCACCAGCATTCCATCTGATCAATTTAACAGCATACTCCGATAACCCTCTAACAACTTCAACCAAAGATGAGTTTTCTAGACCATCTATATTTGGTTGAGTTTCTGCTAATACGTTAGCTTCACGATAAGCATCTAATAGTATTTTTAATTTATATCTAAATTCATTATACTTATCTATAAATTGCTGTCTAGCTGCTTTGAGTTTTGTCTGTTCGTGATATTCTTGTACACGCTTATCTAGCATTTTCATTATATGTGGAGGTAATTTACCTTCTAGATATTTTGCTTTAACATCAGGTGGAAGTTGTGTTACCGGATCGATTCCAGGAGTTTCTGGAAAGTGCTCTAATCCAATTTCAGGTACAAGAAATTTAGTTTCTTGGGAAGGTAACTCTTCCTCTTCTTCTATTTTTGGCTGTGATGATTTATCTTCTTTTCTTTTTGAAGCTTCTTCGTCCCAATTTTTCTGTCTAGTTTGTTGTTCAATAGCAGCCCATTCTGGATATTTATATGGTCCTGGTTGCCAAGGATTTGGCCTTTTTTCTTTGGTTGTGAACAAACTTTCTTGCTTATCTAATTCGTCTTGAATTAGTTTTTTTGCATGTTCTCTTTCCCATTTGTCACGCGGATCATACCCTTTCTGCAATTTAGTGTCAATAGCAGTATTTTGTGCTTTTTTTGAAAAAAGCGCACACAGTTGTAATAAATTGGAAGGAGTGAACATAGGTTTACCTAGAATAATATCAATCTATACATAAACATATTTACTATTCTTCTGGTTTAAAATTCTCATCTGCCGGCAAAATTTCTTGTCCGTCAATAACTAATGGGCCCCGGCATCCAAGAAATTTATGAACTTCGGCAGCTCCCATCACACCAATCTGATACCT
>JAYSNU010000004.1:0-8767 GCA_043723545.1 Candidatus Nomurabacteria bacterium
CCCAACTCATCGTTAACTGCTATTCGGAATGCTTGGAAAGTTTTCGTAGCACAATGTATCTTTCCTTTGCGATAAAAGTTTGGAACTGAATCTTCAATTATTTTCACTAATTGAAAAGTAGTTTTTATCTCTCCTGTCTTTCGTGCTTCTATTATTCCTTTCGCTATTCTTTTTGAAAATTGCTCTTCGCCGTATCCATAAATGACATCAGCGAGATTTTTCTCTTCCCATGTGTTTACAACATCTTGTGCTGTAACATCATCTGAAGAAAGATTTTCTTTCATAGTCATGAGCAAGGGCTCATTTCTCATAAAAGAAAATCCTCGTCCAGAATTTTCCAATTGGTCAGAAGATAATCCCAAATCAAAAATAATTCCATCAACTCCACTTACATCAACTTTCTTCAAAACTTTATCAATGTTTCTAAAGTTATCATTTACAAAACTGACATTTTTTTCAAAACCCACAAACTTATTTTCTGCTTTTTTAAAAGCACCCTCATCCTGATCTATTGCAATGATTTTTACTTTAGGATATTTTTCACAAATAAGTGCGGAATGTCCTCCTCCACCAAATGTCCCATCTATAACAACACTATTTGTTTTTAAATTTAACCCTTCTATTGTTTCATTTAAAAGAACTGTCTTGTGTACGCTATTCATATATTTTCTTTCTCTCTGCAAACACAATTTTTGGGGATTTCTTGGCTAGGGGCCAAAAACTTTTATTTTGGATTATATAATCCGTCCCCAAAAATTATGTTTTCAAAGATTTCCATTCTTACCCAACTTCTCTGCTAAACTTTCTGCTTTATCTCCTGCCATCTTCTTGAAAGTTGCCCAAACCTTATCATTCCAAACTTCGACTCTATCTTGAACGCCAATCAATGCGACATTGTCTTTGATATTTATCTTCTCTTTCAAAAATTCTGGAATTAATATTCTGCCAATTGAATCAACTTCTACATCAGATGCTTGACCAAACATATTTCTATTGAAAGTTCTTTGGTCAGCTGACAAGAAAGATAATTCCGTTACTCCTGTTGAAAGTTTCCCAGAAACTTTCTCCCATTCTTTCATTGTGAAAATGAACAAACAATTATCAAGTCCTGGTGTAATAATAATTTTTTTACCCATCTCTTTTCTGAATTTCGCTGGAAGCGAAACACGATTCTTTTCATCTATTGTGTGTATGTATTCGCCGATGAGCATGTTTTTGTAAAATTATTTATTTCCCACTTTTTCCCACTTGATATATTATAAAATAATTCACATCACAATGCTAGTTCACTACAAGCAAAACTGTGGATAAATGGGCCTTTAAATCATTGACATTATGCTAATGTTGTTTTATTGTATTTCAAACCCTAGATGGAGGAGAGAATGACGCACAGAAACGTAGTTGAACTGCATGTCGTAGATTTCGCTGGAGGTGGTTACCTCCGCATGGTCTGCGAATGCGGAGACAGCTTCGGGTGGGCAAGCCGGGACGATCACCCCGAACTGCCAGCACCAGGGCTGGTTTTCTGCCCCACTTGCGGCAATCGGGCTCATACGAGCCCTACGCCGAAGATGCTCGACGCCGTCGGCATCCACACTCGTGCTGCTAGTGGTTATGATGTCTCGCGAAATCCACGCGGACCACGGCAGAGTGACAAAGTGGTTGGCTCCAACACACCAAGGGTCATCCCGGAAGCGAAGTAGAGCGGAGTAGTCGAGCGGAGCTTGCAGGTCGTGTGGTGTACGTAGTGGGGCGAGTCTGGCCCGGTTCTACCCCCACTACGTGCGTACACTACGCATTTGTACCTTGTTAGAAAATTAAGTATCGGCAATATGCCACAAAAAAAGCCGTGATGAAGCCAACGCTATATCACGGCTTCTTCATTTGTATTTTTTATTCTTCTTTGGGTCGCATTAGTGGAAAAAGTTGAGTCTCACGAATTGGTTTGTCTATAAGAAAAGTAAAAAGTCTCTCTCCATAAGCGAAGCCGAATGCAGGAGGCATGCCGTGTTCAAGCATTTCCACGAATTCAAAATCCGGCATCATTGCTTCTTCATCTCCTCCTTCAATTAATTTCTTTTGAACTTCAAATCTTTCGTTTTGATCTATCGGATCATTTAATTCAGAAAATCCATTTGTACATTCTGCACCAGCGAGAAGTAATTGAACTCTTTCTGTAAGAAGTGGGTTTTCGATTTTTGCTTTTGAAAGTGGAGATACAAGTTTAGGCACGTCCACGAGCCATGCAGGACCAACAATCTGCTTCCTGCAATATTTCCAAAGTGAATCAGTAAGTCTTTCTATATTTGTGCCTTCGTATTTCACACCAAGCTCATCCAACTTTTTTTTCATATCTTTTTCTGAAGCAGATAATACATCAATATCAAGCATTTTCTTAATAGTATCTACATAACCTATTCTCTCCCATTTTGGGGCAAGGTCTATTTTATGTCCATGAATTTCAAACTGAAGTGTTCCGAAAGTTTCTTCCGCAACACTCTTTATCATTCTTTCGGTGAAATCCATACCCTGTTTATAGTCCATATAACCAGCGTAAAATTCCATATTAGTAAATTCCTGTGTGTGTTCTGGGCTAGAACCTTCATTCCTATAAACTCGTCCAATTTCAAAAACTCTTTCGAAGCCAGCCGCAAGTAATCTCTTCTGCCAAAGTTCACCAACAGAAATTCTCATATATACATCAATATCAAAATCATTGTGATGAGTTTTGAATGGTCGCGCTTCTGCACCACCAGTCGTCACTTCTATGGTTGGTGTTTCAACTTCTAAGAAATTTTCTTTTTTCAAAAAGTTTCTCGTCGCATCCCAAAATTTTGTTCTCTTAATAAAAATTTCTTTTATCTCTGGATTCATTAAGATATCTAAATATCTTTTACGAAATCGCTCTTCAATGTCTACAAGTCCATGCCACTTTTCTGGAAGTGGTCGTAAACTTTTAGAAAGCATGTGCCAGTCATGAGCTTCGATGGTTTTCTCTCCCCTTGCGGTTATAAAAAATGTCCCTTGTAGCTCTACAAAATCTCCAATATCTACAACCTCATTCCAAAAATTTAGTTTTTCTTCACCCAAAATATCCTTTTTGAGTAAACCCTGAAAAGATGCTGTTCCGTCATTTAAAGTAATGAATACAATGGCTCCTTGTCCTCGTATAGACATAATACGTCCAGAAACCCACTTATTTTCTTTTGATTTTTCAAGATTTTCAAAACTCTCCAATACTTGCGCCAAGGAAAGCTCTCTGTTAGATGAAGCTGGGTAAGGATTAATACCCTTCGCTTTTAAAAGTTCAAGTTTTTTTATTCTAAGACTTCTTATTTCATCAAGTGATGACATTTATTTTTAAGAAACTTTTATGATTTTATAATTTACAGAACCACTTGGAGTTTTGAAAGAAACATTATCTCCAACTTTTTTACCAAAAATAGCAAGACCAAACGGAGAATGATTTGAAATTTTCCCTTGATTCATATCTGCTTCTTCTGCACCTACTATGGTATAAGTTTTTTCTTCTTTCGTTCCTTCTTTTTGAACTACAACCTTAGATCCTATTTCAATTATATCTCCCCCTCCACCACGAGCAATTTCTGAGGATTGCAAAATTTGTTCTATTTTTTTAATTCTTTCTTCAAGCTGACCTTGTTCTTCTCTGGTTTGATGATATTCAGCATTTTCAGATAGATCTCCAAGTGATTTAGCATACTCTAAAGCATCTATAATCTCTTTTCTTTTTGGTCCTTTCAAATCTTTCAATTCTGCCTCAAGGGCTTTTCTTTTCTCTTCCGTTATATAATTCGTAACTTTATTCATAATATGATTTTATCTCTTTTATGCGAAAGAGTCAATTATATGTTTATTTTCTTAGCTTTTAACTTGCACTTGCAAAAAAGAATTTTTATGATATTCTATTTTGATATGGCAAGAACAGTAATAGAAGTGAAAAAGAATGCAAATGAAAACAACGCAAGTGTATTGCGCCGTTTTTCTCGTCGTATTCAAGAATCAAATATAATCCAAAAAGTTAAAGGTAATCGTTACAATAAGCGTGAAGAATCTAAACTAAAAGTAAAAAAGAGTGCAATCAGAAGAATCGTACGCAGAAAAGAAATTGAAAAACTACGAAAATTGGGAAAGATAAAATAACTTATGTCAGGTGAATTTTCTCTAATAAATAAAACAAAAGGTAAGCTACCAAGCTTACCTTTTGTGCAAATAAAAGAAGAAATACTGGGTAAAAATTACAATCTTTCTATTGCTTTTGTTGCCAATAAACAGTCACAAGAACTAAACAGAAAATATAGGAAAAAAGACAAACCCACAAATATACTGTCTTTTACTCTTGGAAAGAGTAATGGCGAGTTGATACTTTGTCCATCTGTGATAAAAAAAGAGTCTAAAAATTTTGACAGAAATTTCAGAGAATTCATCGGCTTTTTAGTTATCCACGGAATGCTTCATTTGAAAGGTTTCGAACATAGTAGTAAAATGGAAGAAGCAGAAAAAAAATATGATCAGAAATATTTCTATCGGAATAGACATGGGCTCGGGAACAACCAGAGTCGTAGTGGGAGAATTCTTAAAAGGAGAAAAAAATCCTAAAATTATCGGCGTTGGTGAAGCTAAAACAAAAGGACTTCGACATGGTTATGTTGTTAATTTTTCTGAAGCATTATCTAGTTTAAAACTTGCAATAGTAGCTGCAGAAAAAACTTCTGGAATAAAAATCAAACGAGGATTCGTTGCAATCAACGGTGCAACACTTCGTGGAGACACAAGCTCTGGTTCTGCAATAATTTCTAAAGCTGATGGAGAAGTAACTGCACTTGATATAAAAAAAGCTTTAGAAGAAGCCGAGGGTAATCTAAATCTAAACAATAGAAAAGTTATTAAGAGCTTCCCTATTTCTTATCGCTTAGATGGCAAAGAAGTACTAGGAAGACCAGAAGGTATCAGAGGAATAAAGCTTGAAATCAAAGCTCTTTTTATTACTTACTCCTCCTCTCACTTAGAAGATTTACTTGAAGTAATAGCTGAAGCAGACATAGAAACGATAGATGTAATACCAGCCCCCATCGCTTCTTCGCAAATAATACTAGGAGAAAAAGAAAAAATAGTTGGCGCTGCTCTTGTCGACATCGGCGGAGAAACATCTTCACTTGCTGTTTTTGAAAATGGACTGTTAACTTCATTAAATACTTTTTCTATCGGTGGAGAAGACATAACAAATGACATTGCTCTTGGATTAAAAATTCCATTAGATAAAGCAGAAAGTTTTAAACTCGGATACGTAGGAGAAGATTATTCAAAGAAAAAATTAGATGAAATCATAGAAGCAAGGCTCGATGATATTTTTGAATTAATAGAAAATCATCTTAAAAAAATAAAAAGGAATGAACTTCTGCCCGCTGGTATTGTCTTTATTGGTGGTGGTTCAAATGTTGAAAAATTAGAAGAATTTTCTAAAACTACACTCAAATTACCATCGAGAATAGGCACGAGTGAGTTTTTTGGTAATACAAAAACCAAACTTCGAGATGGTTCATGGTTTACAGCACTCGGACTACTTATGACTGGTACAGAAAATGAACAATATAGAGAGGGTTCGTTTACTAATGTTTTCAAAGACCTAAAAAAGTCAATAAAATCAAGCATAAAACAGTTAATGCCCTAAATAATTAATTGCTAGATTATTTGTTTTGATTTCCATAAAAACAAAAAGTTTGCTTTTTTTTATTTTGTGTTAGTATAGTTTTATATAAGATAAATACGTTTTTATTAAAAATAACTAATAAATATATATGCCAAAAGTAAACCCAGCAATAGAGAGTTTCGCAAGAATTATGGTTATCGGAATCGGTGGCTCTGGAAAGAATGCTATCAACCACATGATCAATAGTAAGGTTAAGGGTGTCTCATTCATTTGCATGAATACAGATACTCAAGACTTACATCACTCACTCGCAGAGAAAAAAATTCACATCGGTAAAAATCTTACGAAAGGTCTCGGAGCTGGAATGAATCCAGAAGTTGGGCGCAAGGCAGCGGAAGAAACAAAATCAGAAATCCAAGATGTCATCAAAGGGGCAGACATGATCTTCATCGCTTGCGGTATGGGTGGCGGAACTGGAACTGGTGCTGCACCTATCGTAGCCCGAGCAGCGCGTGAACAAGGAATTCTCACTGTCGGTGTCACCACAAAACCATTTTTCTTCGAGGGTAATCACAGAATGAAAATAGCAGAAAAAGGTATCGAAGATTTGGCCAAAGAAGTAGATGCAATAATCACTATACCAAATGATAAATTACTTCAATTATCTGATAAAAATACAAACTTTAAGGACGCCTTCGCTCAATGTGATGATGTCTTAAGACAAGCGGTAGAAGGTATTTCTGACCTTATTACTACCCCTGGTGTTATAAACGTTGATTTCGCTGATATTAAAGCTGTAATGGCAGATGCTGGTTCAGCCCTTATGGGTATAGGTCTTGCTTCTGGAGAAAAGAGAGCAGAAAAGGCTGCAATAATGGCTATCAATTCCCCACTACTTGAAGTATCTATCAATGGTGCTAAAGGTGTACTCTTCGCAATTTCAGGTGGAGATGATGTAACAATTCATGAAATACAAGAAGCTGCAAAAATAATTACTGAGTCAATAGACAAAGATGCGAAAGTTATCTTCGGAACAATCCGTGACGAAAAACTTAAAAAAGGAGAGTTGAAAGTTACAGTTATCGCAACATCATTCTCAGGAGAAATGCCACGCAAGAGTTTATTTGCCAATGCACCAGCAACACCACTTCTCAAAGAAGAAAATGTCGACATGATAAAAAAGGAAGTTCACTCAACTATTCAAAGTAATACAAGTAACAACAACAATGGTTTCTTGAAGAAAAAGACTGAGGTAGAAGAAATAATCATCGAAGATGATACTGATGACTGGAGCGGGGTTCCAGCCTTCCTAAGACGCAACAAAAAATAAGAGCAAAAAACCATAAAAATTTTTCATCTCCGAGGGTCACGCCCAGTAATCTGGGAAGGGTGACGGAGGGTAAAATTTTTGTGGTTTTTGTTATCTCTAAAGAGCACGCCTGCAACAAATTATTAAGTTTGATTTTAAGAAACTTGACGCCTAGTGTATAATCATAAGATGACTTATGATTTAGTAATTATTGGCGGGGGGCCGGCCGGCACAGCTGCTGCTGTGTATGCTGCTCGTAAAAGACTCAAAACTTTACTCATCACTTCCGAGTGGGGTGGACAATCTGTTGTTTCAGAACTTATTTATAACTGGATTGGAACTCCTTCTATACCAGGAGCCGAATTGGCAGAGAATTTCAAGAAACATGTACAAGCGAATGTCGGCGAGGCCTTGAAAGTCAAAGAAAATACCAAGGTCAATAATGTAAAGAAAGATGGTGAAATTTTTTCTATCACTACTGAAAATAATGAAGAAATAAAAACAAAAACAATTCTGATAACTACAGGAAGTAAACGCCGACAAATGACAGTCAAGGGTGCCGACAGACTCGAACACAAAGGACTCACCTATTGTGCTTCTTGTGATGGTCCACTTTTTGAAGGAGCAGATGTCGTCGTCGTCGGTGGTGGAAATGCTGGTTTTGAAAGTGCATCTCAACTACTCGCCTACTGCAACTCTGTCACCCTATTAAATAGGAGTGATTCTTTCCGAGCTGATGCAATTACCATAGAAAAAGTTTTACAAAATCCCAAGATGAAAGCTATAAAAAATGTTGAGATTCTAGAAATTCTAGGAGAACAATTTGTCGAAGGTTTGAAATATAAAGACACGGTGACTGGCGAGGAAAAAGTGCTCAAGGTCACAGGTATATTCGCTGAAATAGGTCAAATACCAAATACTTCTTTTGTGAAAGGTGTCGTCGCTCTTGATGAATTGGGAAGAATAAAAATTGACGCTTGGAATCAGAAAACTGAAACCCCTGGCATCTGGGCAGCTGGAGATTGTACTAATATTTTATATCATCAAAACAACATAGCAGCCGGCGACGCCGTCCGCGCCCTAGAAGACATTTATCTTCACATTCACACCAAGTAATGGCAAGGCTAAGCCTTGCCATTAGATATCATTGCGGAGACGGTGAGATTTGAACTCACGATACCTTGCGGTATGCCGCTTTTCGAAAGCGGTGCATTAAACCTCTCTGCCACGTCTCCATCTTAAAATCTAACATTTTTTGCAGTTTTTTCAAAAAATGGTATGATGTTTTCTATTGGCCCTATCGTCTAACCCAAATAGAATATAGCGGACATCGGCTTTTCGAAAAGCCAAAAGTTAGTAAAATATAGTTTGTTAAAAACATAATATTGGCCCTATCGTCTAACAGTTAGGACATCGGCTTTTCAAGCCGGTAATCCGGGTGCGATTCCCGGTAGGGTCACAGCGACAAAACTGAGCACTTCAAAGAGTGCCTTTTTTGTGCTGTGACCCTACGTAAGCAAACTACTTTGCTTACGTCCGGGAATCGCAAAGCTTTTCGTTATTGGTGAAAAATTTATTTTAAGCCAATCGAAAAGGTATACTGTTCCTGTAAGGAAAGAAGTCCGGTAGGGTCACAAAACGTGCAAAGCAAATAAACTGCTTTATTTGTGAGCGTTTTGTGAAGGCGCAGGAATAATTTTTGAGTACAAAAATTGCCGAGCCGGGGTCGGCAAACACTTACGCAGAATTTGAGCAAAGCGAAAAATTATGCTTAGTGATTTGTGACCACA
>JAYSNU010000005.1:0-7118 GCA_043723545.1 Candidatus Nomurabacteria bacterium
TCTGGTGGTGAATCTTCATCTACTAATTTTAAATACATAGATAGTACAGGACAAAATACTAGCGGGCAAAGTGTGAGTGCTAGTTTCGCTCATAATGTGGGCTTACTTTATTTTCCCACAGCATCTTCACCTATAATTTCTGCTACAGCTGGAAATACTCAAGTGGTGCTTAATTGGACCGCAGCGATGGGAATACTCGCCAATGTCACGAGTTATGAAGTTGGGACCAGTCTTACTTCTGGTGGAACATTTACTTATGAAGCTGTGGGTAATGTTTTGACTCTTACAAAAGGAATCCTTACTAATGGAACGCCGTATTTTTTTAAAGTTCGTTCTTATGCATCTGGGATTTTGTTAAGTGAATCAGTTGAAGTTTCTTCTACTCCAACCGCAGGTGGTGGAGGTGGTGGTGGTGGAGGTGGAGGTGGAGGTGGAGGTGGAGGCGGCGGCGGCGGTGGTGGTGGTGCCTCTTCTGTGACAGTTGTTTTTACTGGTAAAGCTTATCCTAAGAGTACAGTAACAATATTAAAAGATGCACAAATTGTTACTACTGTGGCCGCTGGTACTGATGCTAATTTCCAAACTTCTGTTACTAGTATTACTGCTGGTAACTATATATTTTCGGTTTATAGTGAAGATAAAGATGGACGTCGTTCTGCATTATTAACTTTCCCAGTTAGTGTGACCGCTGGTGCTACGACAAATATATCGGGTATTTTTATTGCGCCAACAATTGCAGTTGATAAGTCTGAGGTAAAAAGAGGAGATAATGTTGTTATTTTTGGTCAATCAGCAACTTCTGCTGATATAGTTATTTCTGTTAATTCTGCAGAAGAATTTTTTGCTAAAACAATTTCTGATCAAAATGGAATTTATTTGTATAACTTTGATACATCTCCACTCGAATACGGTGCACACACCACTAAATCGAAAGCCTCGATCGGTAATCAATTGATAAGTTCTTATAGTCCATTGATCAACTTTAAAGTTGGTACAAAAAATGTAGACGCAGTTCTGGAACCTGCAGCAAAATGCCCAGCAAAAGGGGATTTGAATGGAGATTGTAAGGTTAATCTGATAGACTTTTCTATTGCAGCTTTTTGGAATAAGAAAACTTTGTCAGGTAGTATAATTCAAAAAGAGAAAATTAATTTGAATGGTGATGGTAAGATAAATTTGGTTGATTTTAGTATTATGGCCTTTTATTGGACAGGTTAAATGAAATGATGAAAAATTTTATTAAAATTGTATTTGTATTTTCTATTTTATGCTTAAGTAGTAACGTTTTTGCGTCTAATTTATTTTTAAGTACAGATAATAATAAAATAAAAAATAATGAAATATTTACGACAATTTTGAATCTTAATACTGAGGGGGATTCTATCAATACAGTTGAAGGAGATTTGGTATATGATAAAAATTTATTACAGGTGGAGAAAATAAATATAGGTAATTCTGTCATTAATTTTTGGATTGAAAAACCAGATAATAAAATTCCCGGTGTTATACATTTTGCTGGTATCACACCAGGAGGATTTGTGTTGAATAAGGGAGAAGTTTTTTCTATTATCTTTCGAGCCATAAATAAAGGTAATGTTTTGCTATCTTTGAAAAATGTGAATCTTCTTATTAATGATGGAAAGGGTACGATGTCTAATGTTAAAACTTCTGATATTAATGTAACAATTGCTAAAAATTCAGATAATATTACAAAATCGGTAGTTTTGAAAGATAATATAATTCCAGAGAAATTTTCTATTACTCGTATCAAAGATATATCTATTTATGATAATAAATATTTTATTATTTTTAATGCATCAGACAAAGAAAGTGGTATCGAACATTATCAAGTTTGTGAATATTGGTCTTGTGTGAATGGCAAGAGCCCATATCTTCTTAGATATCAAAATAATTTTTACTATATAAAAGTTCTTGCTTATGATGGGAATGGTAATGTTCGTGAATCAAAAATAGTTTCCCAATACTTAATTTTGTTAATTTTTACAATATTTTTGTTAGTTTATTTCTTTACTCGTAGATATTTAAATATTAATAAGGTATAATTTATTTATGAGCAGGTTTTATAAAATATTCCTCTTTTCTATATTTATATTATTTTTTGCGCAAACAAGTTTTGCGGCAGAATTAAAATTATCTCCTTCATCTGGTAGTTATCGTGTGGGAGATAAAATTAATGTAAAAATAGTTTTATCTAGTTCTGGACAATCAGCTAATGCAGTTTCTGGTACACTTTCTTTTTCTAAAAATGTATTAACCATGAACTCAATTTCCAAAACAGGCTCACTTGTGAGTCTTTGGGCTGTTGAGCCATCATATTCAAATACAGCTGGTACAGCGAATATGGAGGGTGTCATTTTGAATGGTTATTTTGGAAGTAGTGGAACCATACTAACTTTGTCCTTTAGGGCTAAAGCAATTGGTGATGCGAATATTAAATTTACCTCTTCTTCAGTTTTGGCAAATGACGGTGAAGGAACAAGTATTATTACAGGCACAGGACAAGCTAATTTCAGTATAGATAAAGCGGTAGAAAAGGTGGCCCCAGCACCCAAAATTGGCCCAGAACCAGCTCCTGCGACGCCAATTGTGCCTGTTGTTACATCAGTTGTAGTAAAGGTTTTGACACCAGTATTTACGGATTATTCCAAAGATTTAAAGGAAGGGGAATTTATTGTAGTAAAAGGCTTAGCTGATTCATCTGTAGATGTAAATATAATTTCTGATAGTGTATTTTCTTCTACTGACAAAATTGCACACGATACAGTGACAATTAAGTCTAATGACAAAGGTGCTTTTGCTTATGTTTCAGATAGAACAACTGCTGGTATATATATGATTACCGCACAGGCAAAAAATAAAGATGGAGTTGAAAGTGATAAAAGTTTACCTATAAAAATTAATGTGTTGTCCTCTGAAGAAAGCACCTCTTTATTTTCAAGAATTACAAATACATTTTCATTAATTATTCCAATTACAGCACTTATAATTTTATTGATTCTTCTTTTACTTTGGTCTTGGTATAAAGTATTACACTATCGTGAATCTATGCAAAAGAAGTTTACGAGCTCTCAGGCAGTAGTCAATAAGAGTTTTAATATCTTAGATGAAGATGTTAAAGAAGAAATAAAAATATTTAAAAAGATTAAGGCATTAGAGCCCCTTACAATAGAAGAAAGAACTTATATTAATCAATTTAAAAAAGATTTAGAAGGAGCAGAACGAACCATCCTAGATGAGATGAGTCATATTAGAAAGATATAAAAATCTGAAAAACACAATAAAATAAAGGCTAAAATAGTTGTTTTAAAAAACAACTATTTTTTTACACAAAAAGTTATTAGACTTTATCCACACGATAATTCACAAAAAGATTTTGTTAATTATTCATGCGGGTATATCATCATAGTTACAGAATAAATATATGAGAACAAGGATAAATAAAAAAATCTTAATTATTTCTTTCTCCCTAACGCTTTTTTTTGTTGCACAATTTTATCCTATTACTGAGACAGTAATAGCTGCAACTGCGACAGATAATGTAATTGTTACACTTGATGTTACCACTGGTATAACTATCTCAAATGGTGCAGATGTTACTATGGTGCCGAACATTGGTGTTGCAAGTGATGGATCCATAGGTACTTCTTCTTGGGTTGTCAAAACAAATGCAGTCAACGGATATACTCTAGCTGTCAAAGCTTCGGCATCTCCCGCATTAGTAAGTGGTCCTAATTCATTTGCTGACTACACAGAAACAGTTTTGGGTACTCCTGAAGCATGGTCTATAGCTTCTAGTACAAAAGAATTTGGATATTCTGCATACGGCACAGATACAGCCACAGGTACATGGGGTACAGCAGCTTCTTGTGGTGCTGGTGGTGTACCTAATGTTGCTCAAAAATATGTAGGCTTTCAGACTACAGATAAAACTATAGCTACTAGAGCTTCAGTTACACCAACAAGTGGTATAACAACGAACATTTGCTTTGCAGCAGCTCAGAATGCAATTTATGCACCTTCCGGAACATATACAGCTACAATCACAGCCACAGCAACGACATTATAATATTTAGACGACGTTTAATTCTTAATGAAAAGAACCCTATACATAATTGCCATATTTGGAATTCTTGGTGGTATTCTTGTGCCAAGAAGTTCTTTTGCTTTTGAGAAGACAAAAACACAAATGACTCCCCAAAATGATTTTGTGGTAGAGCCTGGGAAAACCGAGGTTTTTTTGAATTCAGGAGATAATATGGTTAAAAATATTATCATCACGAATCGTATAAATAAAACTGTAAAATTTAAATTAAGTACAGAAGACTTTATTGGAACCGATGATCCCAAACAACCAGTTGTACTCATGGGAGATGAACATAGTCCATATTCTTTGAAAGATTTCATAGTTCCAGAAATTAAAGAATTTTCTCTTGATTTGGGTGAGAGAATTAGTATTCCAGTAACTATTTCTATACCAACAAATGCTGAACCGAGAGGTTATTATGGAGCACTTATTGTTTCAAACGATCCAGCACAACAAGATGGACCAGCATCGACAGAAACAGAAGGAAAAACAAGAATTATTTCTCGTATCGGTTCACTTTTCTTATTGAAAATAAATGGTGAGGGAAAAGAAGCTGGAGAAGTTAAAGATTTTAAATTAATAGGTCCTAAAACATTATTTTATCAACAAAGGCCAGAAGGATTTGAGGTGGCATATAAAAATACTGGGAATGTTCACTTGGTACCTTATGGAACAATAGCAATAAAAAATATGTTTGGAAAAGTTGTAAGTACGCTTCCAGTGGATGCGTATTTCGTGCTTCCAGAATCTACTAGATATAGGGAAATAAATTGGACTTCTGGTTTTAGTCTTGGACGTTATACTGCATATTTATCTTTAAATAAAGGTTACGGTAACCAATACGAATATTTGGATATTTCATTTTGGGTATTGCCTTGGAAGACGTTATTGATTGCATTCTTTATATTAGCACTTGTAGTGGCTCTTATATATTACTTTATGACTAGATTTGAATTAAGAAAAAAACAATGAAAAGATTAAGAACTTACATTCAAAATAAGAAAAATGGTCTACTTATGTTTTTCATAGTTTCTTCTATGATTCCTTTGTATAAAATTTTTGCTCAAGCAATGCAAAGTACTACATACAAAATACAATCAGATACCGTGAATGTTGGGGGTAAAGATATTTCTACAAGTCCTAGTTATAAATTGGGAGATACTGCTGGAGAGCTTGGGACAGGAGATTCTAATAGTGCAAATTATAATATGCATGCAGGATTTTGGCAGATGCAAGAGAGCTACATTGCGCTTTCGACTCCTTCTGATTTAGCACTGACACCTATCGGCGGAATATTAGGAGAGGCGAGTGAAGGTACGATGTCATGGACTGTGACTACAGACAATGTTGCAGGTTATAGTATGAGTATACAATCTGTTACCAGTCCAGCACTAAAGTCTGGCGTAGATTCTTTTGCTGATTACACACCAGTAGGCGCGGACCCTGATTATAATTTTTCTATTAATCCCACAACTTCAGCTTTCGGATTTTCACCAGAAGGCGTAGATGTTAATTCTAGATTTCGAGACAATGGTTTGGCTTGTAATGTTGGTGCTGGAGAGACAACAGCCAAGTGTTGGGATGGACTTTCTACAACAGCCAAAGATGCATTTCAGCGAACAAGCAGCAATCAACCGAGTGGAAGTACAGCGACTGTTCGTTTTCGAGCAGAATCAGGACCTAGTCACATTCAACCAGCAGGTAGCTATGCTGCGCCAATTACAGTAACAGCAATAACTCTCTAGCAATGCAAAAAAATGATTTTAAAAAAAAGAGCACCACAATTCTCCTATTTTTTATTTTCTATTTTTTATTTTCTACTAATTTTCTTTATGCTCAATCAAATTCTATTCAAGTAGATTTAGGTGTGAATGGTTGCAATAATAATGGTATATGTGAAATGGGAGAGAATGCACTTTCTTGTCCTGTAGATTGCGGAGTTGTGCCGCCAGTGGTGCCACCTGGGACAGTGCGTCAAAATGGATTTCCTCAAATTTCTATATATAATCTAAGGGTAGAATCTGGATATACTAGTGCGACGATTTATTGGACTAGTTCGGTTAGTACTATAAGTACCATAAAATGGGGAGAGAATAGTGAAGTGGGAGATGGAGTATTGAAGAGTATTATTTTCGCTCAGAATCATCAAGTGGAAATAACAAATTTAAAACCAGGAACAATTTATTATTTTACGATTGAAAGCCAAGATGTTGGGAAAAGAGTTGCCACTAGTTTACCACAATATTTTTCTACGAAGTCTTATAGAGATACAAGCTTCCCATTAAATCCACGTAATGTAGATATTTCTGCTGATGTACCAGGTATTACTATAACTTGGAATAATCCACCAGATCCAGATTTTGCTTATATTCGTATAATGCGGCACGAAGATCGTTTTCATGGAAGTCCGTTCTCAGGAACACTAGTTTATGAGGGGAATAAAGAAAGTTTTTTAGATAGTAATGTTGTTCCCGGTAAAAAATATTTTTATTCTTTATTTGCTAGAAACAATAGTGGAGATTTTTCTTCTGGAGTAGCCGTTTCTCAAATTGCATTTTTACAAAAATATGTAGCACCATCATCTGGAGGTACCACGATTCAAACTGGTGGAGGAACTATTCCAGTGAAAATACCTGGAACTCTTCCAATATTTTTTATATATCAACACAATCAAAATGTTCAAGTTTTGGATAATAAAAAAATTATTAGTGTGGACGGGGATAAAGACACTGTTATTGATACAGTTTCAGAAACTTTCTCTGATGATTATTTAAGTCTTACAGATGGAGCAGATCAAGTTATGGGGGAGTATCTTTTCTTGTTTAATAAAGACAGTGGGCATTATCAAAGTGTCTTACCACCACTTCAAAAGTCTGGAAATTATGGCGTAAAAATTTACAGATATAAAGGTAATAATCTTGTCGTAATTGCGGATGGAATTCTCAATATAAAAGCAAGAATTTTACCTCAAATTACTTCATTTTGTGTGACGCCTTACTGGTATTTTATAATT
>JAYSNU010000006.1:0-9561 GCA_043723545.1 Candidatus Nomurabacteria bacterium
TTCGACACGATAACCATAGTATAAAATTAAATTTCTTAGTTCGTCTGATTTCTTAAAATCTCTATCGTCTCTAGCTTGTTCTCGTTCTTTTACTAATTTAATTATTTCATCAGGAATAATTTCTTCTTTTATATTTTTCAAATCAAGTCCAAAAACTCTATCGAAGTCTAAAAGAGTAGCCTTCTTGTCTCTGTCTAAAATATCTTCATCTTTTAATAAATCCCATGCGAGGGCTAAAGCTTGAGGAGTATCTAAATCATCCTCAATAAAAGCCTTGAATCTATTTTGATAATCTTCATTAACCATTCCAATACCGTCTCCAAGCTCTAAAAAGCCTCTATATAAGCGTTTTAGGGCTGTTTCTGCCCCTTCTAACACTTCCCAAGTAAAGTTCACTCTCGTGCGATAATTAGCCGTCAAAAGCCACAATCTATAGGCTAGGGGATTCATATCTTTTTCTATCAAATCTTTCAATGTATAGAAATTATTGGAAGACTTGGCCATCTTTTTCTGATCTACAAGCACCCATTCATTGTGCATCCAATATTTCACAAATTGCTTACCAGTTGATCCCTCAGATTGAGCTATCTCATTCTCATGATGGGGGAATATATTATCTACTCCACCAGTGTGCAAATCTATTTGTTCTCCCAAATTCGCCATAGACATAGCTGAACATTCTATATGCCAACCAGGACGTCCTTTCCCTAAAATCGTATCCCAGAAAACCTCACCATCTTTTTCATCCCACGCTTTCCAAAGAGCGAAGTCTTGAACATTATCTTTTTCATATTCATCAGTCGTTATCCGCCCCGAAGCATTTGCTTTTTGGTTCTCCAATACGAGGTGCGCTAGTTTTCCATAATTAGGAAATTTTTTAATATCAAAATAAACACTACCATCGTCACTCTTATAAGCGAGACCTTTGTCCATTAGTTTTTTAATTATATCTACCATCTGATCGATATAATCCGTAGCTTTTGTAAACTTAGTAGGCTTTAAAATATTTAATTTTTTTATATCTTTATAAAATTCTTCTGTATAAAATTCAGTAAATTCTTTCAAGCTCTTTCCTTCTTTTTGAGAATTTAAAATAGTTTTATCATCTATATCAGTCAAATTCATTATGTGCTTAACATTATATCCACTGTACATTAAAACACGCTTCAAAATATCAACGAAGATGTATGCGCGATAATTTCCTATATGAGGATAATTATATACAGTAGGTCCACAAGAATAAACAGTCACTTCATCATTATTTAATGGTTGAAATTCTTCTTTTTCTCTCTTTAAAGTATCGTAAAATTTAAGCAACATTTTATTTTAAACTATCTCTATATTCGTTTCTGTATATAGATATAAGAGTATAAAGTAAACTTATAACCAATGGACCTATCAAGATACCAACTGGACCAAAAAGCGAAAGGCCACCTAAAACAGAAAATAAAATAAGAAGTGAAGGCATATTTATTTTTTTACTAATAAATAGTGGGCTCAAAAAATTATCAATCAAAGAAACCATTAAAATAGCCCACACTAAAAGACCTAAAGCGGCATTGGTATGTCCAGTAAAAAAAAGAAAAGCAATTGACGGAATAGAAACAAGAGAAGTTCCCATCATTGGAATAAGGGCGGAAAAGAAAGCCATCACACCCCAAAGTGCTGGATGTGGCACGCTAAATAAAGTGAGCCCAATACCCATCATGACTCCTTGAAGCATTGAAATGAGAAGAACTCCTAGCATGACACCATTGATTGCCCTAGAAAATCTCTCCATTATCTTTTCATCATTGCTATCTGCAAGAGGAGATAGTCTAATAAGTGTTTTTCTCCAGCTCTCTCCATCCTTCAAAAAATGAAAAATAGATAATAAAAATAAAAAAAGAAAAAATAACACAGAAAGTGTTGTGCTAAATATTTGAGCTATGTTATTAGAGACAAAAGAAATAAACTCAGAAATCTTTGAACTCAAATTGATATCTACACCATATGGCAAAAATTTATTTATATTATTTTGGACAGAAAGCAAAAATGGTCCAGCATTATTGCTATTCATTACTGAAAAATATAAATCCTGAGATTGATTAAAAACTAAAACACCAATACCTAAAATTGGACCACAAAGTATAACAATAAAGAAAATTACAGTGAGAAGAGAAGCAAGCCAATTCGGCAATTTATGTTTCGTAAGCCAACCATATATGGGATAAAGTAATACTGAAAAAGAAATACCCAAAACCAATACTATCCAAAAAGGTTGCAAAATAAAGAAGGTAAAAATAAAAGTACTAATTAAAAGTCCAAAAAAGAAGTATTTTTCAAATATTTTTGTTTGCATTCAAATATTATAGCAAAAATCCATAATTATAACCAAATACTATTTTCTCGATGAATAGCCCCACGTATCGTTACTTTTTGAAGGATGGTCGAACCACAAACGAGCACTAATTATGTCACACGTATGACAGAAGGCGGCCAGGGGACCCATAACTCTTTTTTTATTAGTATAATCATTTTTTTCTCCTTCAATATATTGAACTGCATTTTTTTGTGATTGAGTAAGAACTATTTTATATTCTTTCAATTTTTTTATTCTAAAATCTTGATGACTATTTTTTGCTTTAAAAGAACTCTTATGTTCAAAAGAACCATCTATCTTCTTTTCATATTTCCATGGTTTTTCTAAATCATGAGAAAAAATTACTATAACAACGTCCGACTTACTAAATGGTAATTTTCTTAAGGAAGAAAGTGAATCATACAATTCGAGCGCGATGTTGAGAGTTTCTTGTACATGATCTATATAACCACCAGTCCATGCTTGGTGATTATTTGTAGACCCCCTAGACTTTTGAAAAATTTCTTTATTATAATTAAATAAATTAACGAACTTAGATCTTTTCTTTTTTTCTATCAAAAGTAAAAGTTTTTCAATAGGAAGATATGCAGATTTTTTTTTATTCATATCAAAATTTTAATTAATCCAAAGTATTTAATTGATCTTGCATCCATTTAGGCATTCGATCAACATGGGAATGGAAAAGTTTAAAAGAAAGTTCTCGGCCCTGTAATCTATTTTTATCTTTATCTTTTCTTTCTTTTAAGGAATCAACCATGCGCTTAAGTTCATTTGCTACTAATTCACTATCATTGGTTAATTTAGGTATGGGAAGATATTTATTTAATACGACTCCGAGTATGAGTTCACCATTTGGGCCCATAGCCACAAAAGGAATATCAGAAATTTGTCCTCCTTCGACTTGTCTAGGTGTTGTGGTAAAAGAAAACATGTCACCAGCAAAATTTCTCTGTTTATATGTCTTCGGAGTTAACTCTTTATTTATTCTAAACTCTCTAAGATTTTCTGGCCCACCTGCATTAGCATAATCAAATTCACATATCTTTTTTAATGTTTCAGTTGGAACAAGATGAAATGAAACTTCAATTCCTTTAATTCTAAGTTTAACAACACAATAATCAGCTTCTCCTTTTTGAAAATTTTCTTTGAATTTTAAAAAAGCTTCTTTAACTTTGGGATCTGAAAAATCTGCAGAATCCATATCTACAACAATTTCCAAATCAATATCGGAGGGGTCCTGACGTTCTTTACTTCGTATAGAATAATTTTGTCCCCAAAAAGATGAACCTATACGCATAACTTCTACAACCCCACCCTTAAAACTCTCTAAAATTTCATTATAAATTTCATTAAATTCTTGAGTGGTTAACACAGCTTCGACAAGAGATGGTTCTCTTTTAGATGACTTAGATTCACCATCAGAAATACGCGCAGCAAACTCGGTGCTACTTTCTTTTTGCCCTTTATTTATACGATTACTAAGTTTTTCGAAATGTTCAACAAGTGAAGAATCACCACTATTTATAGCATTTGCTATGGCAGATTTTATTTCTAATCTATCTTGATTATGAGCGGGGTCTTTCCTGGAAGCCCTTCTTGAGGGTAGATATTTTTCTTTATAAATTTTTAATGCATCTTCTCTTGGTTTAGGCGATCCGGGGAACCCTCCATCAATATTTTTCATATACAGATAGTATAACAAAAGCTCAAAAACCAAGCAATTTATGGATTACTTGCCTTTTTGGATTTTTTAATATAGTATATAGCCTATGGAATTTGCAGTAATACAAACAGGCGGAAAGCAATACAAAGTCTCAAAAGGGACCACTCTTTCTATTGAAAAGATTAAAACAACAGGAGTTGAATACAAAAAAGGGGATAAAATCTCTTTTGATAAGGTGCTTTTGGTAGACAATGAAAAGGATACAACTATCGGTGCTCCTTATATCACTGGTGCAAAAGTAGATGCTGAAATAGTAGAAATTGGCCGCGCACGCAAACTTTTGGTTCTAAAATATAAACAAAAGTCTCGTTACTTAAAAAGAAACGGCCACAGACAACCATTCTTCAAAGTAAAAATCACAGCTATATAATAAAAAACTCTACGTAATGTAGAGTTTTTTATTATCTATTGTCTGTTTTTTAAAGCATTGCTAAGTGTCGCATTATCAGAATATTCGAGCTCTGTGCCAGTAGAAAGTCCTCGCCCAAGAGAAGAAATTTTGATATTTAATTTATCAACTGTATCTTTTAGTTGTTCACGAACGTATTCATCTGTATGGTCACCCTGGGGATTTAACGAGAAAGCTAATATAACCTCTTTCAATTCTTTTTTATTAGAAATATTTTTTTTCAATTCTTCAATGCGCACACGACTCTTTGTTGTCTTCTCAACTATTGGTACAAGTCCACCAAGAATAAAATATTTACCGTGATACACTCGGCTTTTCTTCACACTCTCTAAATCAGAATCTTTCTCAACTACCATTAGGGTAGAGGAGTCGACATTCACATTTTCACAAATCTCACATAAATTATCTTTACTATTCTTTATCAAGAAAAACCTAAAACATTCTTTACATTGAGACACTTCTTTTTTCAAATCCATCATCAAAGAAGATAAATTTTTCACATAGTCACCATTACGAGACATTAAGAAATACACGAAACGTCGAGCTTGTCTTTCACCAATACCAGGAAATTCCTTAAAAAATTCAGATAATTTATCTATCGTATCCATTACACTAGTTTAACTAAAATTCATCCAAATCGCCACTAACTCTAGAAGGGGCGAAATCACTCAAACTACTTTTCTCAAGAGATAAAAATGTAGTTGTCTTTTCATCGAAGTGGAGATCAACTTTACCAGTTGGACCATTTCTGTGTTTTTCAATTAAAATTTCAGCGATATTTGTTTTTTCAGATTCATCTTTTCCTTTATCTTCACGATGGATAAACATAACTACGTCTGCATCTTGTTCGATAGAACCAGAGTCACGAAGGTCAGAAAGTCTTGGTTTACCACCACGAGATTCAACTGCGCGAGAAAGCTGTGAAAGTGCAAGTACAGGTACATCAAGCTCTTTTGCCAAGCTCTTCAGAGAACGAGAAATTTCAGTAACTTGATTCACCATAGAATCATAATTTTTAGAAGTGGTCATGAGCTGTAAGTAGTCAACAATTATGAAGTCTAGTCCTTTCTCAGCCTTTAATCTTCGGCACAAGGCCTTCATGCGAACAATTGAATTTCCAGGTTGATCATCAATATAAATTTTTGCTTTGGAAAGCTTGTCTAATGAATCACGAATTTGAGAAAATTCTCGATCAGAAGAAAGTCGGCCTGTACGTAAATTCCAAGCATTAACTCTGGACTCAGCAGAAAGCATTCTATCCACTAATTGTTGAGAAGACATTTCAAGAGAGAATATAACTACTGATTTATCATGTTGAACGGCAGAAATTCGAGCCATATCAAGAGCAAGAGTTGTTTTACCCATACTTGGTCTTGCTGCAAGAATAATTAAATCAGAATTTTGAAAACCAGAAAGCATCGTATCCAAATCTTTGAAACCAGTTGGTAATCCTCGAAGCATTCCCTTGTTCTCATGCAATTTTTCTAATCGCTCATAAGCCTCTGGTAATGCATCTTTCAAACTTGTATATTTTTGATTCTTAGGAGAAGATACAACACTAAAAACTTTTTTCTCAGCCATATCAAGAATATCATCCATATGGTCGTCTCCTTCTTCGAAAGCAAGCTCAGAAACATAATCAGCAGCTTCTATCAAGCTTCTTAAGACATATTTTTTCTGAACTATATCTGCATAATGTTTTATATTTGTAGAAGAGGGGACCACATTAACTATTTCTGCAAGATATTGATTACCACCTATAGCATCAAGCAACTTTTGTTCAGCAAGTTTTGTAGAAAGAGAAAGCATATCAATCGGCTCATTTTTATTTGCAAGATCAAGCATAGCTTTAAAAATAATTTTATGTTTTTCTACATAAAAAGATTCTGGAGATATTATTGCCTCCACTTCAGCTATTGCTTCTTTTCTTAACATTATTGATCCTAAAACTGCTTTTTCAGATTCAATATTTTGCGGTGGAATACGTACACTATTTTTACCATTATTTCCGTTCTTAACCATGGGGTCATTCTATCATAAGGAAAATATAGTCAAAGGACTAAAAATGAATAAAGGGTGAATAATATGTTATTAACCTGCCTGCCGGTAGGCAGGAATGTGGAGAAATACCTGTGTTTTGGTTTGAAATATGATATTATTGAAATATGTCAAAAAAGGTATTGTTATCAGGGGTTAAACCAACTGGCAGGGTTCACATTGCAAACTATTTCGGCGCAATGAAACAATTTGTTGATTTATCCAATGAATATGAAAGCTATATTTTTATAGCTGACTATCATGCTTTGAATTTTATTCAAAACCAAGAAGAAATGCATCAAAATATAATTGATATTCTTCTAGATTATCTTGCTATTGGCCTTGATCCTAAAAAAGTTACACTTTTTAAACAATCCGATATATCCGAGCACACAGAACTTGCTTGGATTTTCGATACTATTACAAGTATGCCTTATCTAGAACGTGCTCATGCTTATAAAGATGCGAAAGCAAAAAATAAAGAAATAAATGTTGGGACTTTCAATTATCCAATGTTAATGGCCGCGGACATTTTACTTTACAGCCCAGATGTTATACCAGTAGGACAAGATCAAAAACAACACGTTGAGTACGCAAGAGATATAGCAGAAAAATTTAATAGACTATTTGGAGAAACTTTTAAATTGCCGAAAGAAATTATTATAAAAGATATGGAAAGTATCCCAGGAATCGATGGACGTAAAATGTCCAAAAGTTATGAGAACACAATTCCACTTTTCGCAGAGTATGAAGAAATTCAAAAATGTGTGATGGCAATAGTTACAGATTCGAGTGGAGAAATACCTAAAAATGTTTATGCAATACACAAACTTCTGCGTTCTGAAGATGAACTAAAGAAAATTTACGAAGAAAAAAAGGGAAAATACAAAGAAATCAAAGAATTACTTATAGAAGATATGGAAAAGTTCATTGCCCCAATACGAGAAAAAAGAAAAGAATTAGAAAAAGATATTCCGAAAGCATTAGAAATACTTAAAGAAGGGAATGAAAAAGCCAAACAAATAGCTTCAAAAAAACTAGAAGAAGTAAAGAAAAAAATAGGCGTAAAAATTTAAAAATCTCTTATTGCAAAGAAGCCCACGTTTACGGTATAATAGACGAATGTCCAAATCACGAACACTTTTTATTTTTGGTATATTGATAGCAGTATTACCATATCTAGGTTTTCCAATATTTTGGAAAAACATCATATTTACAATACTAGGCCTGGGACTCGCATTATTTGCTTACATAGTACACAGAGAATCGAAAGGGCATATAGAAGCACATAAACAAAATTTTGAAAATTTTTCAGAAAATAATTTTAAAGAAAACTAAAACAAAATAATGGAAGAATTCATAAAAAAAATACGTATAAATTCAAATGTCGTCTTAATTGCTGTGGTGTTTTTTATTTTTGGCACATATGTTGGTTTTCGCAATCAACCAGCAATAAATATGATTACTGGTCTAAACGGCAAAGAACCAACAGTCGCTACAATGGCTAGTACAACCGATTTCGCCCCATTTTGGAAAGTTTGGAACACAATTGATGAAAAGTATCCTGATGCTAAAAGTGTATCTTCTCAAGATCGTGTCTACGGTGCCATTTCAGGTCTCTTAAGTTCACTCAATGATCCTTATAGTGTATTCTTCAGACCAGAAGAAGCAAAAATGTTTCAAGATGAGATTGCAGGTTCATTTGGCGGCATAGGTGTAGAAGTTGGTGTAAAAAATAAAATTTTAACAGTTATTGCACCACTAAAAGATACTCCTGGATATAAAGCAGGATTAAAACCGGGTGATAAAATTTTAAAAATTGATAAAACAATAACTAGCGATTTATCAATAGACAAAGCCATCAAATTGATACGGGGTGAGAAAGGAACAGCTGTGGTTCTTACAATTTTTAGAGAAGGCGAAAAAGATACAAGAGAGATAAAAATAATTCGAGATACTATAAATATACCAACTCTCGATACAGAAATGCGTACTGATGGAGTTTTCGTCATAAGATTATATAGTTTCTCGGCAAATTCAGCAGACCTTTTCCGTGGTGCTTTGAAGAAATTTACAGAAACAAAAACAGATAAATTAGTTCTAGACTTAAGGGGTAATCCTGGTGGATATTTAGATTCTGCTGTTGATATATCCAGCTGGTTTTTACCCAATGGCAAGGTGGTTGTAACAGAAGATTATGGAAACGAACAAAAACCAACAATATATAGAAGTCGTGGATACAATATATTCAGTGATAAATTGAAGTTCGTTATTCTAATAGATGGTGGATCAGCAAGTGCATCGGAGATAGTCTCTGGAGCAATGCATGATCAAAACAAAGCTAAGCTTGTAGGAACACAAAGTTACGGAAAAGGTTCCGTTCAAGAAGTTATAAAAGTTACTGGTGATACCATAATGAAAGTTACAGTAGCAAAATGGTTAACACCAAATGGAACATCAATATCCAAAAAAGGATTGACTCCTGATTATATTGTCGATTACAAAAAAATTGACGACAAAAATGATACTCAAATGAATAAAGCTGTCGAAGTATTAAATAATTGGAAATAAAAAAACATGAAAGTAATATTCTTAAAAGATGTACCAAGAGTCGGTAAAAAAGATGACATTAAAGAAATGAGCGATGGTTATGCGCAGAATTTTTTATTTCCTAGAAAGTTGGCTATCGTCGCTACAATGCAAGCTGTCAATAATTTAGAAAGACAAAAAAAAGAAATCGTTATTGAAAGGGAAGTACAAGAAAGTTTACTTCTAAAAAATTTAGAAGGTATTAAAGATAAGGTTGTAACCATCTCTGGCAAGGCAAATGAGAAAGGACATTTATTCAAAGCAATTCATACAGAAGAAATAACAAGAGCTATGCATATACAACATCATGCAGAAATTTCTCCAGAATTTATTGACCTAGAAAAACCAATCAAAGAAATAGGTGATTTTGATATTCCAATCAAAATCAAAAATAAGAAGTCTTCATTCAAACTTATTGTAATAAGTTTATAAAATAAAAAA
>JAYSNU010000007.1:0-6454 GCA_043723545.1 Candidatus Nomurabacteria bacterium
CTACCAAAAGATTTCCTTAATTATTTGAAAGAAATAAAAATAGGGGATAAGTTTAAGACCATGAAATTGGCTAAATCTTATAATTTTTCTTTATCAGCCATGGCGTAAATGATTATTGATTAAATAATATGATTATTTTAAGTTACATATTTTATTTTATAGCGGCGAGTGCGTCTCCACTTCAAAGGAGATGGCTAGCCAAGACAAAAAATCCAGAAAATAACGGGCAAATTTTATTCTCTTTTACTACGACTCTGATCTGTGCTCGGTTTATTGTTAATGAAATGATATAGTTTATATATGAACGAAACATTTTTTTACTTTTTTTATGGTCTGGCTCATCAATTTGATTTTCTAGACAAGGTGGTTATTTTTCTAGCTGTTTATTTACCCTATGTTGTAGTTGTATTGGCATTTTTATTTTTAGTCTTTCATCACAACATACATTCTCATACTACACCATTTAAGGAGTTTAGAAATAAATGGAAGGAATTCTTTTTTGTATTTTTTACAGGAGCATTTGCATGGGTAATGGCTGCAATTTTAAAAATTTTAGTTCACACGCCACGACCATTCATGATATTAACCAATGTGCAGCCACTTTTTGCTGAAAGTGGTTTTGCTTTTCCTTCTGGTCACGCTACCTTCTTTTCAGCCATTGCTTTTGCATTATTTATAAAGCATAAAAGGGTAGGATATGTTTTTATTCTCTTTGCTATCCTCATAGGCATTGCCCGTGTTACTGCTGGGGTGCATTTTCCTATAGATATTTTAGGAGGTTTTCTTATTGGTTACCTTATTACACGTTTCTTGCGTTTTCTATAGAAAACATATAGAATAGCTCTATATTTATGTGGAAAAAAATTGTTTTAGCTATATTGATATTGATTTTGGGTGCCGGCATAGGTGTTTTTGTCTTTAAATCAGAACCTAAATTAAATAAGAATTATGATAGGGAAAAGGCTTTCTTTAAGCATTCCCCATTTCGTCTTGGATTGGACCTTTCAGGTGGAAGTCATTTGATATATAAAGCAGATATTTCTAATATTCCATCGGGACAAGTAGGAGATTCAATGGATGCTCTTCGTGACGTTATCGAACGAAGAATAAATATTTTCGGAGTTTCTGAGCCAGTTGTTCAAGTTCAGAGTGCTGGTTTTATTTCTGGCGGTGAAGAGAAGTTGATAGTGGATTTACCAGGAGTTACTGATGTGGAAAAGGCGACAGCCATGATAGGACAGACTCCACTTTTGGAATTTAAAACTGAACTTCCTAAGGGTACACCGCAAGAAGTGAAAGTTGGTAAAGATGGTAAGGTTGATCTTAGTCTTGCTTCTTCGTTTAAAACTACAGAACTTACAGGAAGATATTTGAAGAAAGCCACATTGGAATTCGACACTAATACTAGAGAGCCAAAAGTATCTTTGCAATTCGATGATACTGGTACCAAGCTTTTTGCTGAAATTACGAAAGCTAATGTTGGTAAAATGGTTGCTATATATTTAGATGGGTCACCTATATCTACTCCAGTGGTTAGAGAGGAGATTACCGGTGGACAAGCAGTTATTTCTGGAAACTTTACTCCAACTGAAGCGAAACAATTGGTTGGAAGATTAAATTCTGGAGCCTTGCCTGTTCCTATAACTTTAATTTCAAAACAAACGATTGGTGCGATTTTAGGAGATAATGCATTAAATGCTGGTGCTAAAGCAGCAGCCGTCGGATTTTTATTGGTTGCTCTATTTTTGATAATCTGGTACAGATTGCCAGGACTTATTGCTACTGTTTCACTTTCTATTTTCGTTGTGATTATGCTTTCTTTGTTTAAATTAATTCCAGTTACTTTGACAGCAGCAGGACTCGCTGGATTTATTATTTCCATGGGAGTAGCTGTGGATGCCAATGTTCTTATATTTGAACGTGTAAAGGAAGAATTGCGTGCAGGTAGAACCATTCCTGATGCAATTCATGCAGGATATACAAGAGCTTGGTCTTCTATTCGAGATTCAAATATTTCAAATTTTATTACAGCTCTTATCCTTTTCTGGTTTGGAACATCTCTTATTAAAGGTTTCGCTTTGACGCTTGGTATGGGTGTTATTATTTCAATGTTTTCTGCTATTACCATCACAAGAATTTTTCTTTCAGTATTTAATTTTAATAAAGAAAACAAATTTATACGATTTTTGTTTTATAGTGGTATATCAAAGTAATTTATGTTTATAATAAAATACAAAAAAATATTTATTTCTATATCAATCGCATTAGTGGTCTTGTCTGTAATTTCTTTATTTATTTTTGGTTTAAAGATTGGTATTGATTTTAAAGGTGGAGCATTGACTGAAGTTGTATATAAAGATGCTCGACCCATACAAGAAGATTTACACAAGAATGTTGAGACAATCAATATTGGTTCAATTCTTATTCAACCGACGGGAGAAAAGGGTTATATTGTTAAATCTCGTGATTTAACTGATGTTGAACACAACAATTTATTGAAGGTACTTTCTTTAGATAATAAAAATGCACTCACTGAAGTCAGTTTTAATTCCATTGGTCCTTCTGTCGGTAAGGAATTAACTAGGAAAGCCATCATAGCTATCATATTGGTTTCTTTAGCGATTATTTTCTTTATTGCTTTTGCTTTCAGGAAAGTTTCTAAACCTGTTTCTTCTTGGAGATATGGTTTTATTGCTATTGTGACACTCCTTCATGACGTATTAATTCCAGTCGGAATATTTGTTATTCTTTCTCATTATTATGGTGCTGAAGTTGATACACTTTTCTTGGTGGCTATACTCACAGTGCTTGGTCTTTCTGTTTCTGATACCATCGTTATTTTTGATAGAATAAGAGAAAATTTAAGAAATGATTCTTCTCACAAGATAGACTTTCATGAAATCGTCGGTAAAAGTTTGGAACAATCATATGTACGTTCTATTTGTACATCAGCTACCGTTATATTGGTTCTTCTTGCTTTATTCTTCTTTGGTCCAGTTTCAACAAAGTATTTTGCTCTTATGCTTACAGCAGGGATGTTCTTTGGGACTTACTCCTCAATTTTCTTAGCTTCCCCTCTTCTTGTTTTAGTTGCTGAAAAACAACTTAAAAAATAATTTATTAGTTAACTTTCCCTATTTTTTGGGGTATAATAAATACTATGATGTACATATATATTGTTTTAGGTCTAGTAGTTTTATGGGTAATTTTTGCTTTTAATAGTTTTGTAACATTTCGTAATCGTGCAAAAGAGGCTTGGGCGGATATAGAAGTTCAATTAAAACGTCGTTATGATTTAATCCCTAACTTAGTGAATACTGTAAAGGGTTATGCTACTCATGAGTCTAGTGCATTTGAGAATGTTACCAAGGCTCGTAGTGCTGCTATGGGGGCGGGTAATATCGTAGACAAGGGGGCTGCAGAGAATATGCTTGCAGGTGCCCTTAAATCTGTTTTTGCTATCGCTGAAGCATATCCTGATTTGAAAGCTAATCAAAACTTTTTAGCTTTACAAGGTGAGCTTTCTGACACTGAAAATAAAATTCAAGCCGCACGAAGATTTTATAATACGAATGTTCGTGACTTGAATACAAAGATACAAGTATTTCCTGGAAACATTATTGCTAAGATGTTTAATTTTGTGGCTATGGAATTCTTTGATCTTGCGGACAATGATGTCGCTCAGAATCCCGTAGAAGTAAAATTCTAATTATGTTTAATAAACAATATTGGTTTTTTGGTTCTAAGTTAAATACAGCACTTCTTCTTGTTTTGATTGTTTTGATGGTTTTTGCTATTAGAATAATGAAAGAAGAACCTGATAAGTATTTTCCTGAATTCACCCAAAACAAAATAGAACAGACGGCTGTTTATGGAGTATTGGGCAATAAAGATGATCTTGTCTTTTTCTCTATTGTGCCGAATACCAAAGTTAATGGGATTTTGTCTTATCGTGGACAAGTGAAAGGCGGATATTTTTTTGAAGGAAATATTTTAATAAATATTTTGGACATAAATAAAAAGATTTTGAAAAGTAGTAATGCTGTGGCAAAGGATGATTGGATGACTGCGGGTCCAGTAAATTTCGAAGGAAATATTAATTTTACTAATTTAAAGAAGGGTCCTGCATATTTTGAAATTCACAATGATAATGCTTCTGGCTTGCCAGAAAATGATAAATCTATTTTAATTCCGATCGTGATAGAATAGATATATGGCGACATTGTATACAGAGCAATCAAAGAACGTGCGCAAAACTTGGTTTTTAATGAGTATCTTTTTTATACTTATTATTGCTATTGGTTTTGTTTTTGCTCAATATTATGGAAATCCAAATATTTTATATTTCTTTGTAATTTTTAGTATTGTGATGAATATCACAAGTTATTGGTATTCAGATAAAATAGCTTTAGCTTTAAATCATGCAAAACAAATAAAAAGAGAGGACAATATAGATCTTTGGAATACAGTAGAGAATTTGGCTATTACTGCTGGGCTTCCAATGCCACGAGTTTGTATTATTGAAGATTCTGCCCCGAATGCTTTCGCTACTGGTCGTGATAAGGAACATGCAGTTGTTGCCGTAACCACTGGCTTACTTGTCATGTTAAATAAAACAGAGCTTGAAGGTGTTATTGCTCACGAGCTTTCGCATATAGGAAATAGAGATATTCTACTTTCCACTGTCGTAGTTGTATTGGTTGGTTTTATTTCTATAATTACTGATATGTTTTTACGTTCAGTTTTTTGGGGAAGAAGAAGTAGAGATAGTGAAGGCGGCGGCGGCTTATTTATGCTTTTAGGTATTATTCTTTCTATTCTTGCACCAATTTTTGCGACTTTAATTCAATTGGCGATTTCTCGCAAGAGGGAATTTCTTGCTGATGCATCTGGCGCATTGCTTACTCGATATCCAGAAGGATTAGCAAATGCATTACAAAAAATTTCAGCTTATTCAGGGAAAATGCAATACGCCAACACGGCAACTGCGCATTTATTCATTGCCAATCCTTTCGGTAACGTTGGATTAAAGAATAAAATTTCTGGTCTTTTTAGTACGCATCCACCGACAGCAGAGCGAATACAAGCTCTTGTGGGGAAATAAAATGAAGAAAATAAAAAAAGTAAATGCATTAGAAGTTAAAAGGTGTTTTGTTGTGTCTCAATTGATTCGTAAACAAAAGATTCATAAATCTTCAGTCAAATCTCTTTCTTTAAAAGCACATACACGATTTTTAAAATCAATATCTTTTCTTGAGTTTAAACATAAGTTAAAAATAGTAAAACAAAAAGTTCTTAGTATGTCTGAAAAAGAACTTGATAAAATTATTAAAAATGAATATAAGAAAAGATTTTTAGCATTTAATAATAGTATTTGGTATATAGGGGAAGTTGTTCCGAGTGAAGTTGGAGTTTGGAGGCGAGCTGGTAAATTGCCACTAGAGTGGACCAATGGTTCATTGAAAGAAACAGCAAAAAAAGTGAAATATGCTATTGAAACAAAATCAAAACTTCTCGTGAATAGAGCTAAGTATGCAATTTCTGGTATTTTAGAAGTAAATATAAATCACATACAAAAACAAAAATATTTACTTCCTATAATATTTAAAGGTGATACTGGGACAAAAGGCAGGAGAAGATTGAAGAAAAAAATGGCGGGTGATATTGATGATGGTTGTATGCGTTCGATAGCGTTGACGATATCTGGTGCTAAGAAAATAAAAGCTTATATTGGTTTTCCTAAATAATTCTTACTTTTCACTTTTATCGTTATTTTGCTATACTCTTTATATGAATATCAAAGACCTTGAGGGCTTGGCAGAGTTGGCTAGGCTTGAACTGACAAAAGAAGAAGAAGGCAAATTGCTCAAGGATTTTGAGGGTATTTTAGACTATGTGAAACAAATCGAATCTGTTGAAATCGAAGATGAACAGCCGAAATATGATACTTATAATGTCTGGCGAGAAGATAAGGTTGAAGATAGAGATTTCAATAAAGATTCAATTATAAAACAATTTCCAGATTCACAGGATAATTTTTTGAAAGTTAAGAAGATTATATGATTGATTTAAAAAATTTAACAATTACAAAAGCACACGAGAGTTTGAAAGCAGGTGAATATACTTGTCGAGAACTTGTGGAGGCATATTTAGAAAAAATAAAAGAAAAAAATCAAGAATTGAATGCATACTTGGAAGTTTTTGAAGATGCATTGGCACAAGCAGAAATTGCACAACATAAATTTTTAAATAATACTGCGACAGAACTTACTGGTATTCCATTTGCAATAAAAGACAACATTCTTTTTGAGGGACATATAGCTTCTGCTGGTTCGAAGATTTTAGAAAATTATATAGCTACATATGATGCTTTTGTTATTAAAAAATTAAAAGAAGCTGGTGCAGTAATAATCGGACGAACAAATATGGATGAATTCGCTATGGGTTCTTCTAC
>JAYSNU010000008.1:0-1984 GCA_043723545.1 Candidatus Nomurabacteria bacterium
AGATTTTTCTCGTTTTATAAAAAAAGCTGAACACGTAGCAGAGAAAGAATATATTCCTAAATATAATTTTATTGATTTTCCTTTTAATCCTCAGCTTCATAAAAACATTGCACGAGCGGGATATATTTCTCCTCGCCCAATTCAGGATAAAGCTATTCCGATATTGCTAGAAGGAAAGGATGTTTTCGGTATGGCGAATACTGGTACAGGTAAAACAGCGGCATTCCTTCTTCCTTTGATTGAAAAGATTTCAAAAACAAAAGGACAGAACAAAAGAGAAACAGTTCTCATAATGGCGCCTACCCGTGAACTTGCGCTTCAAATTGAAGCAGATTTTAAAAAATTAGCATTTGGTTTCGGCATGTTTTCTGTTTCTTGTGTCGGAGGACTTCCAATAATGAAACAAATAAGAGAAATTCAAATGGGAGTTTCATTTATTATCGGTACTCCTGGAAGACTTCGAGATTTGCTTGATAGGAAAGTCATTGATTTAAGCAATACTCATTCTGTGGTTCTTGATGAAGCAGATAGAATGCTCGATATGGGCTTCCGAGATGACATGTTGTACATAATCGGTCAAACTCCAAAAGAAAGACAAATGCTTTTCTTCTCTGCGACACTTTCTCCCGATATTAAAAAGTTAACTGAACAATATCTCAAAGACCCAGTTTTTATTTCTGTTATTTCTGGCGAGACAGCAAAAAATATAGAACAAGATGTCGTTCGTTATAAGGGTAAAGAGGAACAAATTGCAAAACTGCATGAAGTTTTAAAAAGAGATGGTTCTGATAAGGTTCTTATTTTTCGAGAAATGAAACATGCTGTAGATACACTTACCAAAGATCTTGCACATGCAGGATTTAAGGTTGGTTGTATTCATGGAGATAAGAGAAGTCGAGATCGTATTCGTACTCTTGATTTGTTTAAACAAGATAAAATAACTATTTTAATCGCGACTGATGTCGCTGCGCGTGGACTCGATATTCCTGATGTGACCCATGTCATAAACTTCGATGTTCCTCAAACCTATGATACCTACGTTCACCGCATCGGCCGTACCGGACGAGCTGGCAAAAAGGGAACAGCATTAACTTTTGTTCCGGAATAAACAATAAAAAATCCCCTTCAGGGGATTTTTTATTGTTTATTATTTTGCTTTTATTAGACCGGCTTTAAGTAGGGTAGCGTAGACACCGTTTTTCTTTATTGTACGCATAGCTGTAGTAGAAACTTCGATTTTTATTTTTTTATTTAATTCAGGCACGAAAATAGTACTCTTCTGCATATTTGGGAATTTTCTCTTTTTACCTGTTGGGTTAAATTTGGTCGCACGAGTACGGTTAGAGTATCCGCCTCCGACAATTGAACCTTTTTTACTTACTGCGCATATTTTCACCATAGATTTTTTATGCTATCATAAAACTTATATGGATGCAACCAATGCCGTATTTTATATAGCTATTCTTATTATGTCTGTCGTGATTCACGAAGTCTCTCACGGTTTCGTGGCAGAGTATTTCGGTGATGATACGGCGCGCAATGCCGGACGACTTACTCTTAATCCTTTAAAACATTTAGATTTGTTTGGTTCCGTTATTCTTCCAACACTTATGTTTTTCTCGACAGGCTTTGTTTTCGGTTGGGCGAAACCCGTACCTTATAATCCTTACAATTTAAGTAATAGAAAATGGGGGACTATGGCCGTAGCAGCAGCGGGGATTTTGGCGAATCTTTTTATTGCAATTATTTTCGGATTGTTTATTAGATTTACATTGAATTCAAACCTACCAGCAGGATTTTATGTGATTACTTCTTCTATCGTAATTACAAATTTAGCCTTGGCTTTTTTTAATTTGGTTCCAATACCACCTCTTGATGGTTCAAAGATATTGTTCTCTATTCTTCCAGCATCTCTATACTCCACCATGGCCGTCATAGAACAATATTCTTTTTTCATTCTTTTAATTTTTATTTTCTACTTCTC
>JAYSNU010000009.1:0-6753 GCA_043723545.1 Candidatus Nomurabacteria bacterium
ACAAAGTAAAAGAAAGTAAAAGTTGATTATGGGAGAATATATCTAACCCCTCCCCGCTTTCAATCTGTGTAGGCTATAAAATATAAATATAATTAAAAAGTTAAAAAATATGGAAATCCTCAATGAGAAAAGCATTTGTTTAGAGTGTAAAAAAGAATATAAATCCGTGCGTAAGACGGCAAAGTATTGCAGTAATAAATGCAAGTTAGCGTGTCGCCGTCGTAAAGTTAGCGTGTCGTTTAGCGTGTCATCTGAACCAGTTAGCGTGTCTAAAGTTAGCGTGTCAGATAGCGTTAGTTTTTTAATGGAAGGAGCCAAAAAAGATGGCGTCTTGATTAATCTTCCTATATCTAAACCAGTTAAAGCCCCGAAAGTAAAGCAATCAAAGCCTTTCAATACTGAACTATGCCAAAAGCATAAATACTCTTTCAAAGGGACTTGTGGTTGCGGTTGATAGACTGTGCTATTGTGCGACTGTGTTGTTGTGTTGCCCTATAAGCCCCTCCTCCTAGCTTAATTTTATAATTTAAATTAATTTAATAATAATAGTTATCTATAAGTAGTGATTATCAATAAGGAGAATGTAGACCCATACGCACACACCCTCTTGTATATATATATGTTGATGCATATATCCCCTCCCTACATTTCAGAACTTTTTCTGACTTTTAAAAAAGAAAGTCCTTTTCTAAAACGCACTTAAGATAAAACTGAAATTTTTTGCAGAATAATTTTTGTGATTTTGTCTTTTGATATTATATTTTAATATATTTTACCCCGATTTCGCCCAAAGTAGTGCCCCAGTGTTAGGATTTGTCAAGAAATATGGTACAATTAATAGTAGAAGGATAAATAACTTTCTTTTAGTTAACTTTAATAAAAAAACACTGGATGGTCTATTTAAAAAGCCATTATATAACTTTTACCTGCTAGTCAGGTTTTTGGTGTTTACTAGTGTTTAACATAACTTATATAAATACTTCAAATATGAAAAACAAACCATTAGCACAACATTATATTTCCCCAGTAGGTAAACAGTCTAAACCAATTACTAATCCTTTAGTTGCTAGTATTGGTAGAATAAAGAACGCAGTAGTAAAAGGAGTTAAAACATTTGGTAGAAATATGCTAGATAATATGGACCCAAATTATATTGGTACTCAAAGACAACCCGAACACTCTAGAGAATTTTTAGATAAAATGAATAATAGTGTAAATAGAATGAAGGGAATACAATCTTACAAGAAAGGAGGTAAAGTTAAAAAGACGGGTTTAGCTTTAGTTCATAAAGGAGAATTAGTTCTTACAAAGAAGCAACAAAACAAACAACAAAAGAAGTTAAAAGGTAGTTCAAAGTCGAAACTAGGCGGTAAAAAACTTAAAAAAAGTAAAAAGAAATAAAATGGAAGAAACAATTATAGAAGTAGTAACACCAGAAGAAGTAGTAGAAGAAACTCCAGTGGAAACTCCAGTGGAAGTAGTAGAAGTTCCAGAGGTAACAGAGGTAGTAGAGGCAACAGAAACAGTTTAATATAACGAACAATGGGTATTAAAGGACAAATACCATGGAACAAAGGAATTAAAACTGGAAGACTAAGTAATGGAAGCACTGACAAACATTGGAAATTATCTAAAGAAAATTGTGAAAGATTAAGCAAGCGAATGTTGGGAAAATTAAATCCTAGGTTTAATAAAAAACCATGGAATTATATAGAAGATAGAAGTTTAGTAAAAAGGCAAGATAAACGAGATAATTCAATATATGATAAATGGAGATTAGATGTTTATAAAAGAGATAATTATAAATGCAGAATAGATAATAATGATTGTAAAGGAAGAATAATAGCACATCATATATTAGGATTTACACATTATCCAGAACTTAGATATAATATTAATAATGGCATCACTTTATGCCACTTTCATCACCCTTTAAAAAGAAGTGAAGAAAAAAGACTTATACCATTCTTTCAAAGAATAGTGGAGGTCATAAACAATAATTTGGGAGCACATAATTTAGCAGTATCTGAATTAACAGAGAACTTAAAAGGAAAGAAAGGAGAAGTCTATGTTAATGCAGTAGTAGAAGAATTTAATAATTTAGCAGATGAAGGTTCAGAAGAGAATAATAAAGTATCTTCTGATAATATTAAGTTAAAAAGTATCTAAGTATCTAAGTATCTAATGGCTACAAGTACCAAAAAAGGAAAACCACTTACACCACAGCAAGAAAGATTTTGTCAACTTTTTGTTATGGATGAAGAATTATTAGGTAATGGTACTAGGTCTTATGCAGAAGCATACGGGGTAGAACAAGAAGGTAATTGGTATAAGACAGCTTCGGCAGCAGCATCAAGACTACTTAGAAGCGTAAAGATTTCAGAACGAATATCAGTCATACTTAATCTGGTAATGAATGACCAGACAGTAGACAATGAGTTGGGATATGTTATTACTCAAAAGTCAGACCTTAATGCCAAAGTATCAGGTATAAGAGAGTATAACAAACTTAAGAAAAGAATAAGTGATGTACAAATTAATGACGTAAAAATATTGGTATTACCAAATACTTTACTTAAAAAAAATGCAATCCCAATCTCAATATCAGAATCTAACACCGTCCCAGGAAATCATAGCATCCGACAACCACAGGTTCAGAGTAATACGAGCAGGTAGACGTTTTGGTAAAACGGTTCTTGCATCACTAGAGATAGTGGCAAAAGCCTATAGCAAAGAATCAAATATAATATATGTGGCGACGACTTATCAACAAGCTCGGGATATTGCCTGGAATACATTAAAAGCCATAGTAGAACCAATATCACTTTCAATAAACGAATCAAGACTTGAGATTAGAGTCAAAAATATCATTGGTACAAGTTCACTTATCACTCTTAGAGGATGGGAAAACATTGATACACTTCGTGGTCAAAGTATAGACTTTGCTGTCCTTGATGAAGTGGCATCAATGAGAAACTTTTGGGAAAATTGGATGGAAGTTATTAGACCTACACTTACTGATAGAAAAGGAGAAGTAATGTTTATAAGTACACCAAAGGGATTTAATCACTTCTATGACCTTTATAACCAAGAAGGATTAGATAGCGATTATAAGAGTTTTCATTTTACTTCTTATGATAATCCTACCATATTAGATATAGAAACTGAATTAGCCAAAGCCAGAATGGAAATGACAGAGGAACGTTTCTCTCAAGAATACTTGGCAGACTTTAGAAAGACGGAAGGACTAGTATATAAAGAGTTCACAAGAGAAAATTCCTTATTTGATGATTCAACAAAGATTTACGACCCAATAGAAACTATTGCTGGTATAGACTTTGGATTTACAAATCCTACAGCAATACTTACAATAATTAGAGATTACTCAGGAAACTTCTGGGTAACTAATGAATATTACAAATCAGGACACACTGATGCACAAACTGCAGAATTTGTAGCCAATCAGAAGTTCAACAAAGTATATCCAGACCCTGAAGCCCCAAGTGCCATTAAGGAACTTAGGACACGTGGTGTGAATGTACGAGATGTTATAAAGAACAAGGATTCTGTTCCTAGAGGAATAAACAAGATTAAGGAATTACTTAAAGCCAATAAATTACATATTCACAAGAGATGTGTAAACGTAATTCAGGAATTTGAAACCTATTCTTATCCAGATAAGAAAGACCAAAATAATTCTAAAGAACTTCCAATCAAAGATAATGACCACGCTATGGATGCACTTCGTTATGCAATAATGATGCAACCTATAGAGGGAGAGAGGTCAAAGTCTGGTACATATATACCAAAAAACTTAAATCGTGCCCCTCAATATAAAATAACTTAAAATAAGTGTCAATACTAACTTTTGATAAAAAGAACCCTGAAGATGTACAACTTTTAGGGGTTAAAACAGAATCAAAGAATGGAGTTATAACTCCCAAAGAAACTACATCTATATATCAACCAACAGATGCAGAGAAAAAACGTAGACAAGAAATATTACACGACTTTACTTGGGGACACGTAACAATGTACAAACCACGTAGAGAGTTTAATGACCTTTCGGTTATATCACGACTTACTATTGACAAAATGTCTTTTAATACGTATCAACCAAATGATGGAGATGCTTTAGAATCAGATATAACTAACTCGTGGAAGTCAAGAGCAATGAAACCTGTTATCCGTAATAAGGTTATGTCTATAGCAGCTCACGCTACAGCTAGATTGCTATTTCCAAAGATATTTGCTTATAACCAAGAAGACGAAGAAGAAGAAGATGCAGCAGTAGTTTTAGAAACATTACAAGAATGGGCAGCAGATAAATCAAATTACTCAAAGACTTCACTTTATGCTATTATTACAGCACTCTGGAGTCCTTCAGCTATAGTTTATACTGATTACGTTGAGACGTATAGAGAAGTTAAGAGAATGGTAGATGGAAAGATAGTCAAAGATATGATGTTAGATGAGGATTTAAGTGGATTTAATGACGAAGTATGTCCAAGAGACGAACTTTATATAGAAAACTGGTACGAACCAAACATACAAAGACAGGGTTGGCTTATAAGAAGACGTGTACAATCTTATTCTTTACTAAGAGCCAAGTACCAACACAAATACGAGAACTTTAAATATGTAAAACCTGGTATTCAGATAGTTTATAATGATGCCAACCAAACGTTTTATGAAGTATATGATACAAATATGCGTCATGAAATGTGTGAAGAGATTACTTATTGGAGAAAGAGTGATGATTTAAAGATTATTATGGTTAATGGGATAATGATGACTGACCCAGATAATCCAAATCCACGTAATGACAAAATGTATCCATTTGATAAGTTTGTATATTCAAACTTTGATGAAGGAAGAGCATTTGATGGAAAATCATTAGTTTTCCACATGACCCCAGAAGCGAAAATTGTAAATACTCTATACCCTATGATTATAGATGGGACATACCTATCTATAATGCCACCAATGGTTAATATTGGAGGAGAAGTTATAGCATCTGATGTTATAATTCCAGGAGCTGTTACAACTTTGACAGACCCTAACTCTGATTTAAAACCATTTTCTATTGGACAGAATTATCAGGGACTAATTGCTGGACAGAATGCTTTAAAGGGAGTAGAAGATTCTTTAAATTTAAGTTCTACAGAACCTATTTCACAAGGAGCATCACAACCTGGAGATACTACAGCTTATGAGATTCAAAGAATGGAACAAAATGCTAATACCATATTGGGATTATTTGTTCAAATGATTTCGGGACACGTTAAAGCATTTGGAAAGTTAAGACTTGGAGATATTTTACAATACTTAACAATAGGAGAGATTAAAACTATTACAGGTAAGAGTGATGGAGAACTTATTTATAAAACATTTTATTTATACAATAAAGGAGAAAATTCTACAACACGAAAGATTAAATTTGACAACAAATTACCAGAAGGACAAATAACAAAAGAAGAATCACTTAAGAAAAGTTTTGACATTTTAACAGAACAAGGAGGATTAGATTCTAAAACAGAACTTTATAAAGTTAACCCATCATTAATAAGAAACCTAAAGTATATGGTTACTGTTAATGCAGATGTTCTTAATCCAATGTCAGAAGAATTAGAAAGAGCATTTGCTTTAGAGGAATATGATAGAATGATTGCTAATCCAAATATTGACCCAGAAGAAACAGCAAGATTTTTATTAACATCTTATCCAAAGACAAAAAAGAACCCACAAAAATACTTAATAAAACCAAGCACTCAGGCTGGACCAATGGAACAAATGGTTTCGCAAGCACAAGGATTAATGCCACAAGGAGAACCACAACAACAACCAGGTACAAAACAAGGTGGAGGATTTCCACAAAATAAAAGTCCACTTAGTAACCTTAAGGGCAAACCAATGGGTATGCCACAGGGAATAGGTAGATAACGTAAAATGCAGGAACAAGTTACAGTACATTTATGGGTGTCTGTTAAAACAGATACACGTAATAAATTAAGAGGAATATTTTTAATTCCTAAATCGTCATTTGCACAAGTAGTTACAGACCACATGGGAATAGCAACAGTTATAAGTGATGGTTCTACTAATGAGGACTTAAAATGTTTAACAGTAGAAAAGATGCAAGATTTCTTGGGTTCTGTAGCAGCAAATGATACAGTTTTTGACCTTTTTAAGCGTTGTGTTGAAAAGATGGAGTATATAGCACCTATAGAAGAAAAACCTCTCACAGAGCCAATTTCAGAAAATCCTATAGTGATGGAGACCACTTCTGAAGAGACCAAGACTCCAAATGTTCCAAATGTTCCAAATGTATATAAATGTGCAGATTGTGCATATACACACGCATCACCACGAGGAATAAGGATGCATTCAATGAAAAAGCATAAATTATAATTAATAACGTAACAACGTAATAACGTAAATGTCAAAACATAATAAAAATCCAAAAGTAGTTAAATCAAAAGAACAATTAATTTTTGAAGCACAAGAAAAAAAGGAAGGTGCAATTAGAAAGAAGTTTATAGATGAGAAGTTTATGCCATTAATGACAGGATTAACAGAGAATATTGAAGAAGCACAATTTTTATGTGAAAGTCTTAAAACTGCCATTAACCAAGCATGGCAAATGAAAGCAGGTGAAATGTTATTAAAGGAATTAGGATTAGGTATATCATTGTCTAAAGTAAAGAAACCCGAATTAGTTATAAAACACTTAAGAGTAATAGAGTTATTAGA
>JAYSNU010000010.1:0-4633 GCA_043723545.1 Candidatus Nomurabacteria bacterium
GCGAAACCCTTCTCAAGTGCTATGGCTTGCATTTCTACATCATTGTCGCCAGGTTTACCTAAAACTTTTACGATTTTTCCTTCAGGGGCTTTACGAGAATCTCGCCATGACACAAGTTCGGCGAAAACTTTTTGGCCTAATTTTGCACCATTTAAATTTTTTTCAGGAATTAAAATATCTGTATACATTTTACTGTCATCTGGTTTTACGAAAAACATACTTTCTTCTTTCTCTAGTATCCCAGCGAAAGCATTTTTCGCACGAGTAATTATTCTCGTTACTTCTGCTGTTTGCCTGCCGTGCATTTTAGGATGGAGAATTATTTCTACCATGTCGCCGTGCAGGGAAGTGTTTAAATGATTGTTATCAATTTCAGGGTCTTCTTTCAATTCAGGCACAGAAACATAGCCAAGACCTTTGCTAGTTATGGATATTATTCCTTCTTTTTTAAGGAGATTTTTGTGTATTTGTTGTTTCACTATATAAACATAGCATAAAAATACCAACTTGACAATAGACCTTTATTATGCTATACTCTACACAGTACGGGTGGATGTCCACTCCCTTGAAATACGGAGTTTTATGTATACGATTTGTGGTCTGCTTTTGCAGTTGCTATATTCGTTGATGGGATGTAATACGGAAGTCCTACTCTGGGACTCCGATCACAATTCGGCCCCGGAGGGCCAAATGTCGAACGGAAAGAGGTTCAAGGTATACGAGGAGGAAACTCCTCGACCGATGTGGCTCAAGGTATTCGTGGTTCTGCTGGTCATTGCGGCGGCGCTGTTTGTTGCCGTGAAGGCCAACGCGCAGACGACGACGCAGCAACAGCAGGCGCGCGATTCGACCATCGCGGCACTCAACGCCAAGGTGGACCGGATCACGGCGGCCGCAGCCGTTTTGTCCGCTCAGTTGGCGCGGACGGAGGCGATGCTCGAAGCGCGTCAGCCGGACAATCCGGCCATGCCCAACTCGACGTTGTTCGCAACGTTCGAGAAGTGTGTGGGAGACCTGGCGCAGTATCTGCCGCCACGTCAGGCCGCAGACAAATGCGTCGAGATTCGTCGCATAGAGCGCAATCGCGCCGAGACCGCGTCGAAGGCGCAGCGCCCCGTGATCGCAGGCTACGGAAATTACGGCAGCAGCGTACTCTACGGCGGCGGTGGTGGATACGACTCGGGTATCGCGTTCGTTCCAGCGTCGCAGTCGTTGCGTACGCCGGCGTACGGATACTCCGTGCGCCCGTGAAGTTCTCGCAGCATCGTTCGTGAAGTATCGACCGCTGGCTCTACATGTCATCCAGACATTGTGTGAGACCAGCGGTTTTTGTTTGCCTTTTTTATAATTTATGTTAAACTCGAAGAATGTTAAAAATCAGATTACAAAGAATAGGAAGAAAGAACGACCCAGCATTTCGGGCTGTTTTGACTGATTCTAAGAACTCTACAAAGAGTGGAAGATTTCTTGAAATCGTGGGAACTTATAATCCAAAGAAAGGAGAGACTGTTTTTAAAACTGAAAGGATAGAATATTGGATGAGTAAAGGTGCTAAGCTTTCAGATACAATGCACAACTTTCTAGTTCATCAAGGAACCATCAAAGGTAAGAAAATAAATGTATTACCCAAGAAGAAACCTACTGTAAAGAGAAAAGAGTTGAAGAAGGCAAAATAATTTTGTATACTTAATGTAGAGCAGTTACGTCGGAACACTGCATCTTATAAAATTAATAGTTTTTATTTAAAAATCTATGCAAGACGCTGATAAGGAATTTCTAGAATACGTAGTGAAGGCATTAGTTGATAACCCTAACGATGTGAAGTTGGATAGAACAGTAGACGAGATGGGCGTGCTCATCACCCTAACTGTGAACCCTGCTGATATGGGTAAAATTATCGGACGAATGGGTAATACTGCTAAAGCAATACGCACACTTCTTCGAATAATTGGCATGAAGAATAATGCTCGAGTTAATTTGAAAATTAACGAACCAGAAGGTAGTGTAAGACCAGAGCGAACAGAGAGAGTGGAGAGACCAATGAGTGCTCCATCCTCAATGAAAACTGTTGATCAAGCAATGGAAGACTTAAAAGGAATATAAAACAAAGAAAACAAGAGAAGTCCCTCGAAAGAGGGATTTTTCTTTTGTGTTATGCTATATATACATATATGGTTTTTCACATAATTACACTTTTTCCGGAAATGTTTGATTCTTATCTTAAAGAGTCTATTTTGGGGAGAGCGATAGAAGCTAAAAAAATAAAGATTAAATTCTACAACCCCATGGATTTTTGTGAGCCCAAAAAGCGAGTGGATGATAGACCTTATGGTGGTGGTCCAGGTATGGTTCTCCGTCCGGAACTTTTTCTTAAAGCTTTTAATAAAATAAAGATAAAAGATAGTCGCGTTTCAAAGGACGGTACGCGACATGATTTCGCTAAATCAACTAAGATAATTTTGTTTTCTCCTTCAGGTAAAAAGTTCGACACAGCTTATGCAAAAGTTTCTGCCAAAAAATACACAGACATAATTATGATTTCTGGTAGATATGAAGGCATCGATGCAAGGGTACAAAAGATTTTGAAAGCAGAAGAAATATCAATAGGGGATTATGTTTTAACTGGTGGTGAGCTTCCAGCGATGGTGTTGATTGATTCTATTTCTCGCCAAATTCCAGGGATTCTCGGTAAATATGAAAGTCTCGAAGAAGAAAGAGTATCAAGCAGTGAAGTTTATACTCGTCCTGAAATTATAAAATATCCCTTCGGCAATTCTCAGGGTAAAAAAGTAAAAAATTATAGAGTTCCGAAGGTTTTGCTCTCTGGCCACAGAGCAAAAATAGATGAATGGAAGAAGGGGAAATAAAATCCCCAAATAACATTTGACAAAAGGATTGAAATAGAGTAGTCTATTTGAGATTCATTGATTGAGTACTGGATGCAATCTTGTTTGTATTATTAAAGTTAACTTAATCATTATCTAAATAAATTTAAAGAAGCATAAAAGAAGATAGCGAAAAGCATTTTTCACTTGTTTTTCACTGAATTCTTTTGGTTTTTTTACTTTATTTGGACCTAAGTAAATATGCAAAAAGACATAACACGTCCGAAGAAGTATTTCTCAAGGTACAAGAAGCCATTAATAGAATTTCCTAACTTGATCGAAGCACAGGTCAAATCTTTCACGTGGTTGGTGGAGACAGGAATTAAGGAAATTTTCAAAGAATTTTCTCCAATTTCGGATTATTCTGGAAAGAAGTTCGAACTCGAGTTCACTTCTTTTTCTTTGAGTGAGCCAAAGTTTGATGAAAATTACGCGAAAGTAAATAAGCTTTCTTACCAAGGGCTTTTGAAGGCTCGAGTGAAATTGGCTAATAAAATTTTGGGCACAGTGAAAGAGCAGGAAATTTTCATGACCGAACTTCCTCTTATGACAGCACACGGAACTTTCATCATTAATGGTGTTGAACGTGTTATCGTACCTCAGCTTGCAAGAAGTTTCGGAGTTTTCTTTACTGAAGCCGAAAATAAAGGTAAAAGATGTTTCGGTGCGAAAGTTATTCCAGCTCGTGGAGTATGGATTGAAATAGAATCAGAAGCAGATGGTGCGATTTATATAAGAATAGATAAAAAGAGAAAGTTTTCTGCGACAGCCTTACTTCGAGCGATGGGTTATGAAAGCAATGAAGCTATTTTGAAAGCTTTTGAAAAAGACCCACTAGTATTAGAAGCTATTAAGGCATCTCTTGCGAAAGATACAGCCAAGAGTGTCAATGATGCTTATATAGAAATATACAAGAGATTAAGAGATGGGGATATGGCTACAGCAGATAATGCTAAAGAATATATTGATTCTTTATTTACTAAAGAGCGTTATGACCTTTCTCCAGTTGGACGATTTCGATTTAATAAACGTTTTGAAAGAGGTATGAGTGAAGAGGATTTAGCTCGCCGAACAATTTCTAAAGAAGATATAATGTTGGTAATAAATCACATTATCTCATTAAACAATACACCGGATGCAAAATCTGATGATATAGATCACTTGGGTCAAAGACGTGTACGTTTCGTTGGAGAAATATTACAGCAAAAAGTTCGCACCGGTATGATGCAAATCAAAAGAAACATACAAGACCGTATGTCTATTATTGATGTTGATACTGCGATGCCAATACAAATAATAAATCAACGTCCACTCCAAGCTCGTGTTAAAGAATTTTTCACAACAAACCAACTTTCACAATTCATGGCGCAAGAAAATGTTCTTTATGAGATGGAACATTTACGTACGCTTTCTGCTCTTGGGCCCGGTGGTCTGACGCGTGAAAGAGCAGGTCTTGAAGTTCGTGATGTGCACCCTTCTCACTACGGAAGAGTTTGTCCTATTCATACTCCAGAAGGTCCGAACATCGGTCTTATTTTGCACTTGTCTACATATGCAAAGATAAATGATTTCGGAATTATTGAAACACCTTATATAAAAGTTAAGAATGGAAAAATCACTGGTGAAGTTGTTTATTTGAATGCTCTTGAAGAAGAGAAATATAACATTGCTCACGCTGGTATTCCGTATGATGAACACGGAAAAATAACAGAAGAAAAAGTAGAAGCAAGAATAAAGACAGAGCCAGG
>JAYSNU010000011.1:0-1775 GCA_043723545.1 Candidatus Nomurabacteria bacterium
AAAAGGAAACGGGCTATTCTCTATACCAATATACTTTGATTTGGGATTATTTTTTGCTAAATAGAAAAGCACTCTGCCGTCTCCACAACCAAGGTCATAGACTACGCTTCCCTCTTTTAATTCAAGTTCTTTTGCTATGTCTTTTAAGACACCGATAGGTGCTCCAACAAAAGGTACTTTAGCCCATATATTGCTCCACATCCATAAAATTAGTAAAGACAAAACAAAAACAAGTACTAGGAGTGCTAATGCTGGCAATACGTATGATAAAAATATATTCATAATGGCATTATACAACAAAACCCAACAAAAGTTGGGTTTTGTACGAGTGGTAAATATTTTTTAAACTTTGTGCCCAGGAGAGGACTTGAACCTCCACGCCCTTACGGGCACATCCACCTCAAGGATGATTGTCTACCAGTTTCAACACCTGGGCATATATTATTTTAAGTACTCTTTTTGTTGTTTTTCCTCTATTTGTAAAGCTGTTTCTATTTTAAGCCTTTTTCTAGATAAACAAACAACATTTGGATTGTAATACATTTTTTCAATAATTACTAGGGCTTCCCTTTTTGCATATTTAAGTTGGTATGTATTCTTTTTCCCACTTAAAACAATATGTCCAAAAACTCTTAATTTTTTATTTAATTCTTCTTGCAACCAATCAATGTGTTTTTTGCTAGCAGAAACAAACTCCAAATAAAACATGTGACTTGAACGCCATCTTTTGTCCCAATATGAATAAAAAGTTCCATCTCCATCAAGACACCCTCTTAAATAATCAAAAAAATATTTTTCTTTAATTAAAATATTTTCTATAGTTTTTGATTTTTTAGCTTTAATACCAATAGATTCCAAAAATTTATAAAAAATGACATCCCCAAACTGCACTCTGTGTGAAAAATTACCATCATAACCAGAAATCGTTTTACCTATTTTTACAGATATCTTTAAACATTTTAGGAAGTTATTAATTTGCTCTATATCTTTAGAAACAAAAGTAATATGCCTACCATCTGAAGATAAATTACCATCAGTAACTAAAAGACCTATCGCATAGGCAAAATTAGCTGACCATTTTATTTCTACTCTTTCTTGTGGTTTTAATCCCCTCTTCCCCATAGGTATATTATATCACCTCAGTGTAATAGCGTCTACCAATTAATATTATTAAAAATCACAGGCATGCCTATGATTTTTAAATGAGTTATTCTGTTTTGATCTCTTCCCCTCCTTCGTCTTTTGAAATAGTCACACTCTTTAGTCTCTTCTTCACTTCTTTAACTGCTTTTGTACGAATATAATAAAGCTTGTTTCTTCGAGTCTTAGACTTTCTCAATACTTCAATCTTATCAATATTTGGTGAGTAAAGTGGAAAAATACGCTCGATTCCTACACTTAGAGAAACTTTGCGTACTGTAAAAGTAGCTCCTGTTTCTTTACCATGCTTACGTGATAATACAAGTCCTTCAAATGCCTGAAGACGAACTTTTCCTTTTTCTAAAATTTTATTCCATACGCGAACAGTATCTCCGGCCTTAAAATCAAGGTTTTTGCGGGATTCTTGCTCTACTGGGGTAAATTGTTTTTTCGTTATTTCCATGGGTTTTACTTTATCATATAAAGCTATTTTAAGCAAGATACGTTTTTACCACCTTTTTAAAATCAGTAGGAAGGTCGGATTCGACTGTTTTGAGTTCTCCGTTTGGTATTCGAAATGTTATAGAATGAGAATGTAGAGCAAGTCTTTTCATACCAAGAGCAAGCTCATTAGA
>JAYSNU010000012.1:0-10234 GCA_043723545.1 Candidatus Nomurabacteria bacterium
TTTTCTACAACATATCCTCCAAGTGATACAGCAATATCATCTAGAAATTCTTTTTTACTTTGCATTTTTCTATCCTCAAGCGGAAGGTGTAATGTATAACCTGCAGCACGCCCACGAGATATGATAGAAATCTTGTGAACTGGGTCTGCGTATGGAAGTACCGATGAAACTAGTGCATGACCTGCTTCATGGTAAGCAGTGATTTCTTTTTCTTTCTTTGAGAGTAGATGACTCTTTCTTTCTGGACCTAACATAACTTTTTCAATTGCTCTTATAAGATCATACTGAGAAACTTTTGTTCGATTTTCACGGGCAGCTAGAATAGCTCCTTCATTCATAAGTGAATAAAGATCAGCACCAGAAAATCCAGGAGTTCTTTCAGCTATAACACTTAGCACAACATCTTCCGCAAATGGCTTTTTTGTAGAATGAATTTTAAGAATCTCTTCGCGATCATTTCTATCAGGTAAATCGATAGTTACTCTTCGATCAAATCTTCCTGGACGTAGCAAAGCTGGATCGAGCACATCTGGTCTGTTTGTAGCAGCCATAACTATAACCTTTTCATTTGGCTCGAAGCCATCCATCTCCACAAGGATCTGGTTTAGAGTTTGCTCACGTTCATCATTACCTCCTCCAACACCAGTTCCACGAACACGACCTACTGCATCTATCTCATCTACGAATATTATTGCTGGAGCCGCCTTCTTTGCCATTTTAAACAAATCTCTTACACGTGAAGCTCCAACACCGACAAACATTTCTACGAATTCAGAACCAGACAAATGAAAAAATGGAACACTTGCCTCTCCTGCCACTGCTCGTGCGAGTAATGTTTTACCTGTACCAGGTGCACCAGTAAGGATCACACCTTTGGGAATCTTTGCACCAATATCAAGAAATTTTTTAGGACTCTTGAGAAAATCTACAATTTCTTTTAATTCCTCTTTCGCTTCTTTGCATCCCGCTACGTCCTTAAATGTAACTCTATTATTTTTATCATTCGGATCTGTGATGCGAGCTTTGGATTGACCAAAAGTAAATGCTTGCATTCCTGCACCTTTCACTTGGCGAGATAAATACCAAAAGAAAAATACAATAAATAAAATTGGAAGAAGAATCGGTAAAACATTCAATAACCAAAAACCAAGACCTTCATCGCTCTGAACTTCGATATCAGTATTCGCCAATACATCAGACTTCACTCCATAATTTGTTAGAGTTTGAGACAAAGAAGAACCAGCTTCTTTTTGAGCTTTCTTAATTGTGTCATCTTTATAAGTTATTGTTAGTTTTTCCCCTTCAACTAAAATTTTCTTCACCTCACCATTTGAAACACTTTTCGCCAAAGCAGAGATAGCTACATCAGGTTCTTTTTTAGAAACATCAGAGAATGCGATATATGCAGCCGTGATGAGCATGAAAATTAATATTGCACTAGCAATACTAGAAGCAAATTGAGTATTTTTCTTGCCCTTTTTTCCTTTCCCCTCTTCTTTATTTTGATTTAAGAAATTGAAATCCATCTGGCTACTTTATCACAAACATCTCAAAAAGTGAAATAATTATTTTTGTGGAGATGACGAGAATTGAACTCGTGTGCAGAAGGTTTTTACAATGAAGTCTACATGTGTAGCGCGCTTTTTTGTTTAAATTAAAAAATTCTTAAGCGAGCCAAATATTTTTCAATCGATTCCTTTTGTTTCGAGAGAAAGTCAGGACTACTTTCCTCTATCCCGATAATATTATGCCTCTACCCATATATCGGAAGTCTATGAGAGAGACACCAGTTTGGCTTACGCGAAAGCTGGAGCAAAACCAAACACATTACTTGCGTAAGGTGATGGTATTGCTTTGGAAGCTAATTTTGCAATTAAGCTAATGAACAAATTTTAACGAGATTGTGTTCATTCTCGACATGCATCAAAGATAAAAGGCCTACTGTCTATGCCTTGCATCCCCATTATTCTATTTTCAATGTCCTTTAGCTAGTTTTTATTTGTCTACGTATTTCAATATCAGTCTCACGTTTTTTAATAGTTTCTCTTTTATCGTGTTTTTTCTTTCCTTTCACAAGAGCCACTTCTACTTTAATTTTTCTGTTTTTATTATACACTGAAATAGGTACGATTGTCAAACTTTTATTTTTTTCGCTAGCTGCGAGTTCCCCTATTTCTTTCTTGGTTAATAAGAGTTTGCGATTGCGAAGTGGGTCATAATCAGGTGGTGAATTTTTCATCTGATAAGGAGGGATATTAGAATTAATTAGAAATGCCTCACCTCCACGAATAATAACAAAGGCCCCCTCAAGAGACATTTTTCCTCCCCTTATAGACTTCACTTCCGTGCCCAAAAGCTCAATACCTGTCTCGTATTTTTCCAAGATTTCATAATCAAAGCGTGTTTTTCGATTTTCCGCATAATTAGCCATATTTATATATTATCATATATCAATGTTTCTATAATAAAATATGTTAAAATAAAAAAATGGCAAAGAATAAAAAACTAAATGTCTCTGGTTATAGAGGAATCTGGGGAGACACATTAAATGAAGAAGTTGTGTCAAAATATACAAAAGCTTTCGCAATTTTTACTAAAGAAGATACAGGAAAAGAAAATCCAACGATTTTAATCGGACGTGACGGACGCGAAGCTGGACCAGCTATAAAAAAGATTGTAATCAAAGAATTAGAAAATCTTGGTGTGAATGTAATTGACGGAGAAATATTACCAACACCAACAGTTTTATTCTCTGTACGTAAACATGGTTATGACGGAGCAATCATTATTACTGCATCGCACAATCCTATCGAATACAACGGTTTAAAATTTGTAAATAAAAAAGCACTTTTTACTATTGAAGAAGAGGTAGCAAAAATAGAATCATATTATGACCATTCCTAATTTCACAAAAGAACATGCAGACCAAATTATTTCTAATATAAACGTAGAAGCAATTCGTGCAAGAAAATTTAAAATAGCAGTCGATATGATAAACGCATCAGCCTGTGTAATGGATCCATATTTTTTTGAACAACTTGGTGTTGAATTGATACCACTCAATAATATTCCAAATGGTTTATTTGCACACAAACCAGAACCATTAAAAATAAATCTTGAAGGAATAGCGAATCTTGTAAAGGAAACAAAAACAGACCTTGGATTTGCTCATGATCCAGATGCTGATAGATTGTTAGTAATAAATGAAAAAGGCGAAGTAATAAGCGAAGAATATACAATAGCTCTTGCAATAAAAAGTGTGCTGAGTGAAAACAAAGGTGATGTTGTAATAAATTTATCTACTTCAAGCATAACTGCAGAGGTAGCAGAAGGATATGGTGCCAAAGTATATCGTACAAAAATCGGTGAAGGATATGTAGTAGATGGAATACTAAAACATAATGCTATTGTTGGGGGTGAAGGAAATGGTGGAGTAATATATCCTGAAATAAATACTTGCAGAGATAGTTTTACAGGAATAGGACTCATACTCAACTTGTTAGTAAAAGAAAATAAAACAATATCAGAAATTGTAGATTCTTTCCCAAAATACTTTATGAAGAGAGAAAAGATTCCCCTACTAGGTGACCTCAATACAATTTACACAAAACTTAAAAAACAGTTCCCTGATGCATCCATGGACGAACAAGATGGTATACGTTTCGACTGGAACGATAAATCATGGATAAATTTTCGTGCCTCAAACACTGAGCCCATAATACGTATCTTTGGTGAAGCAAAAACCGAAAAAAGACTAGAAGAATTATTTACTAAAGTAAAAAATATTCTATAAACGAACTATTTGACAAGCACTCATCTTGGTGAATATAATACGACCAGAGTCCCCACCCTGGGGATAAAGAGGTCCCTCAAGGAGGATACATGAACACAACGACCGGTGTCGAGCGCTTCGGTGTTCGGCGCGAACAGAGCATCCTCATCTCCATTCCGGGTGGTGAGAAGCTGCCGGCTGCCGTTTGTTCATTGGCAGTCGACGGAACATCGCTTGAGATCTTCTCGCGACTCCACCGTCCGCTCCGCGAAATCGCGTTCTCACCGGAGGCTGTACAAACCTTCAGCGAAGAACACCAGGGGGTTCTCCTGGAACAGGACCACGTCACGATGATCCTGTGCGAGGTCTCCCCCGGCACCTTCGAAGTCGCAACCTTCGAAATGGACGATTCCTGGAGACTCGAATCATCGAGATACCCCATCGACCATTCGAACGAATGGCGAGCAGACGACTGGCACCAAGTTGTCCTCCCAGGGAGCCTGTTTTCGTAACGGTGGATTCAACACCCCACCCGATCCATTGAGCCCGCCCTAGCGACACATGTCGCAAGGGCGGGCTCTCTTACTTTATGCCAAAATACAACATTTGACTTTAAGCCTTAAATAAGCTATTATCTTGAAATCAAAGCTTCATTTTAGATACATTGCGTGAAAGAATAAACAATCAAATACGGGCGAAAGAACTACGGGTCATAGATGATGAAAATCAAAATCTTGGTCTTTTAAGCATAAGAGATGCTTTAGAATTGGCTCAAAATAAGGGTCTAGATCTAATTGAGATATCCCCCAATGCTGTTCCACCTGTAGCGAAAATAATGGACTTTGGTAAGTATCAATACGAAGCAAGTAAAAAGTTAAAAAAAGCAAAAGCTGGAGCGAAAACGACAGAAACCAAATCAATCCAGATAAAAATAGGCACTGGAGAACATGATTTAGGTTTAAAAGCCAAAACTGCTTCAAAATGGCTTAAGGAAGGACACAGAATTAAAGTAGAATTATTTCTTTCGGGCCGTGCGAAGTATATGGATGAAAAATTCCTTAAAGAACGCCTAGATAGATTGCTACATTTAATTACAGAAGATTACAAAGTTTCAGATGCATATAAAAAAGGTCCAAAAGGTTTAATTACAACAATAGAAAAAAAATAATATGGGAAAAGGAATGAAAACAAATAAGTCATATAGTAAAAGATTAAAACTTACAAAGAACGGCAAGGTCATTGCTCGAAAGCCGGGTTTTAATCATTTCAATGCGAAACAATCAAGAACAACTCAATTAGCAGGGCGCAAGGGTGCAAGTTTTGTAATCAAGAACAAACCCAAGAGTCATTTATTACCGTTCAGCTAATATTTATAAATAATTAAAATAATATGACAAGAGTAAAAAAGGGAGTACATGCATTAAAGAGACGAAGAAGTATATTGAAGCAAACCAAGGGTATGCGTCATGGTCGTTCAACCAAAGAACGACAAGCAAAAGAAGCATTGCTTCATGCTGGTTCTTACTCTTTTGCACACAGAAGAGACAAAAAGTCACACAATAGAAAACTTTGGAATATTAAAATAAATGCTGGAGCACGAGAACTCGGTATGACTTATTCTAAATTAATAGATGCTCTACACAAAAAAGGTATCTTAATAGACAGAAAAATACTCTCAGATTTAGCAGAAAATAATCCTAAAACTTTTGAGAAAATCCTAACAAGCTTAAAGACAATAGAAAAAGTAACCAAAGCTAAATAAATAAAAAATCCTCCATCTTGGAGGATTTTTTATTTAACTTTTTATCTTAGTATCTTTTACCTTATTTTTTTTAATAACTTCAATCAAATCAGAGACTAATTTCTTAGGATCTAACCCAGACACTATTTTCTCATTTGGACGATGTGATTTATCTAAAATCTCTTTAAGCTCATTCCCCATCTCCCACGGTCCTTCATAAATACCAATAGCCTTATCATCTTCGAAGGCAATTGTGAATTCATGTATCGTGCCTATTCTTCCACAACCACAAATAACTCCATCTACAGAACGAGTAAGCAAAAGATCTCGTCCTGGATAACCAAATCCTGTATAAATTATCAAATCCATATAATCAAGTGGTAATTTATATACCTCGACATGTTCTTTCTCTGTAGCTGCTGGAGAAAACCCAATAGAAATACCGCCAGCTTCTTTCGCCCCCATAGCTGCCCAAAGTGGAAAGCCTGTAGTAGCACCAGTCACAAGCACAGCACCTTGTCTTGCTATCTCACGACCCAATTCTTTTGTTTTCTCTAATGCACCAACTCCACAATAACCAGTTTCGGCAGCACCAGAAACACAAATCTTTATTTGATTGTGCCCGTGTTTATTAAATTCCTCAGGAAAAATTTTATTCATAGTTCATATAATAACTTAAAAGAATCTTTTATCAAAATTTAACAATCTAATACCACACTATCCTCTGCTTCTGGAGCATAAGCATTAATATTTAAATTATCTCTTAATTTTTGTACCAAAAACATTGCAGACTTCGGTTCACCCATTACCACAAAAACTTTTTTCACAGTTTCGGCTGTATCAGAAACAAATTGAAGTAAACCGTCTGAATCTTTATGTCCTGAATATCCTAAAATTGTTACAACATGAGATTTAACTTCTACGTATTCTCCTGAAATACGAACCATCTTCGCGCCTTCTTGTATCAATCTCCCCGGTGTACCTACAGCTTGGTACCCAGTAAGCAAAAGCGTGTTATTGGGGTCTGGTAAATAATGTTTTTCATGATGAACTATACGCCCTCCAGAAGACATCCCACTTCCCGCAATGATAACTTTCGGATTTGGTATCTCATTAATTTTCCTAGATTCATCTGAATGAAGAGTAGAATGAAGTCCTGGAAAATCAAAAAGATGTTTATCGTGAGTCATCGCTTTTTGGGCTGTCTCATTGAAATACTCTTTGAATTGTTTGAAAACTTCGGTAAGACGAATAGCTAGTGGCGAATCTAAAAAAATCTGCATAATGGGTATCGCTTTACTTTCCACCAACTCATTTAATTCAAATAAAAGTTCTTGTGAGCGCTCAAGAGAAAAAGTAGGAATAATAAGTGTTCCATTTCTTTTATAATTATCTTTTATTGTTTCCTGCAAAAACTTCTGTCTTTCATCTCTTGATTCATGATTTCTATCTCCATACACACTCTCCATAACTAAATAATCAATATCTGTAACTTTATCAGTATCGGGAAGAAGAGGCGACGGACTATTCCCCAAATCTCCTGTAAATAAAATCTTTTTACCATTATAAACAAAACAAACCATAGCAGAACCTAAAATATGACCAGCATTCAAAAAAGAAACTTCTATGTCAGGGGTAATATGAATTTTTTCATAATAATTAAAACCCTCCCACAAAGACAAAGCCAGTCTATTATTCTCTTCTGTATAAATTTTATCTAAATGAAATTCTACATTTTTAGAAAGTATTCCCATAGTGTCTTCAAGCATTGGTCCTGCAAGCGCGCGGGTTGGATGTGTAGAATAAATTTGTCCACGAAAACCATCTTCAATCAACTTTGGTATCCTACCAAGGTGATCTATGTGTGCATGAGTGACAAAAAGTATATCTATGCTCTTGGGGTCATAAATAAATGGCGCCCAGTTTAAATCATCAGCCAATTTAATACCTTGGGTTAAGCCACAATCAACTAAAATTCTTTTGTCATCAATCTCAACAAGAAAATTAGCACCGGTCACAGAACCAGTACCTCCACAAAATGTTACCTTAACAGATTTTTTCATTATTTTTAATTATACCGTAAAAAAACAAGTAATGTAAGGCCAGAAAAGAAAAAATCCGCATCGAGGCGGAATTCTTCTTAGGACTATTTCGGAAATATTACCATAGCTTATAGCTAAGTGGATGCCAGACGCGAGAGACCAAGGTCAAACACGATCGAGACTTCCATAAATTAGTGTTCTAGGTAATAATCAGAAATAACCCTACTAAAAGTATATTACTTTATAAAATTCTAGCAATATTTTTTATCAAAAAAACACGAAATAGAAATAAAAACAAGTTTGACAAATTATTTTTTGTGAGATAAGCAAAAACTTTTATTCATCTACTCCAAAACGTTTATAGTTATAACCATTCATATCACCAAACCAATGGCTTATTTCATGTGCCGCCTCCTCAGGAGTTTCAGAGCAATGAATTATATTTGCTACAGCTCTTTTTTCTTTATTGGCTAGAACTGGAGAATCAATTGAAAAATCACCTCGTATGGTGCCAACTGCAGCCCGATATGGCAAGGTATCCCCTGCTAATTTACGTACTATATCAACAGCATGAACTCCCTGTACTATCATCTTTACCAATGGTGCAGTCTTCATAAAATCTAACAACCATTTGCGCACTTCTGGGCCCATTTTGGCAGGATCATCAGTTCCAAAATCGGCAACCATATCAAGACCATACTTTTCGTAAGTAGATTTCGTTTTTTCACCTAGACGGGTAATCCAAGCATCATCTTTAGGGTAATGATTGTGTATTTGGTCATGTGTGGGTTGAAACATTTCAAGAGCCATGATCTTTAAATCATGTTGTTCAAAGCGCTTAATAACCTCACCAATTAAACCCTTTCTAACACCATCGGGTTTTACCATAACAAATGTTTTTTCTTCTTTTGGATGTTTCATAATAATCAATATAGCAGAAAAAAATAATTTTGCAAAATTTATATTATTTTAAAAATACACTCTCCTGTCAAATTATTATCTTTTTTATATGCTTCCCACAATTTAAGATAGGCTCCATTTATCCTTTCATTGTTTACTAAATCAAGTTCTTTAATAGATTCCTCTATCATATCTTCTCTACCTTCTAATTCAATAAAGTAACCAAAAGGTAATTCATCCACTACAAAATCACAACCATTTATCGGTTCTAGCGCATAGCGTTTCTTTTCAAATATTTCTTCAATTATATAACCAAGAGCTTTAAACATTCCTCTAACAGATTCTGTTTTAGAAGATTCTATTTCAAATTCATATTCATCTCGTTCGAACATTTTAGAATCTAATTTATTTTTTACTTTCACAGTTACTAGGGCGGTAGTTCCTTTGTCTTTAATTCGAGGGAAGATTCCATGAGTCATATTAGTATATTGTTCTGTAAAAAAACCATAAGTTTTTTCAAATTCAAAATTTCTATTCTTTGTAAGTTTTTCAAAAAATTCCTTACTTATCTTTATTTTTATCTCTACTTCTTTGTTCATTTTAGTAGTATCCTTCTGGTTTTTCCGGTGAATAAGGTTTTAAATATTTAGTACTATCTTTAATCTTAGCAATTAAATAACATCTACTGTTGTCTCTCCATTTTTCAAAATAGATTCAACTAACGAAAACCATGTCGTACCGATTCTTTCTCCATATACACATACACCAAACGATTCAATTTTTATATACATAAAATCTATGTTTTATTTATAATAATGTAATACTTTGTATTATAAAATATAATATACAAAAAGCAAGGAGAGTGTTCGACTAAAAATTTTATTCCATGGTCTTATATCTCGACATGATTTCAGCTTCAACTTCTGCGCGGTCTCGTCCAAATTTAACATATGAAAGTTCTTTAAGCGCATCAACAATTTCCGGATGGCCTTTTTCCGGTGGAAGTGTTTTTAAATTGAAGGGTTTAACTGGTTGACCATCTACAAGCATACTTATGTAAGCATTATAATTATCTAACTTCGTAATATCATGCGCATTGAATATCGGTTTAAATTTTGGTTCAAGAAATGCAGCATCTTCTGTGCCCACACGAAACACTGCCATCGAACCAACGTTTCCGAAAACTGCGTTTTTAATACCATCTTCAAGTTGAGCAATGTACTGATGGGCAATATTAAGTGATAACCGATATTTACGAGCTTCGGATAAAATAGAAGCAATGGAGTCCGTAGTAATATTTTGAAATTCATCAATATAAAGATAAAAATCATTCATCGGTTTACCAAACATATCTACGCGAGAAAGAGCGGCCATTTGTATCTTCCCCACCAGCACAAGACCAATCAAATTTGCATTTATATCTCCGAGTCTACCTTTCGAAAGATTCACCAAAAGAATTTTCTTTTCGTCCATAATCTTCCTAAAATTAAATACAGAATTCTGTTGAAGAACAACGGGGCGCATAATGTCATTTGAAATAAAATTATCAAACTTTGAAGAGATATAGGGAACGAAATTTGCCAAAGATTGATCTCCGGTCGTTTGCTCTGCAGAAACCCAAAACTGTTTGATAATTGGGTTCTTGCATTTAGATATTTTCATATCACGAAATTCTTTATCTCCCAAGACGCGTGTAATCTCAAGAAGAGTTGAACCAGAATCTGGATCTTCCATCACCAGAAATGCACTATTTCTAAAATACTGTTCAAACATAGCTCC
>JAYSNU010000013.1:0-4383 GCA_043723545.1 Candidatus Nomurabacteria bacterium
TTTTGCATTTGATTGAATAAAAGATTTTCGAGGAGGAACTTCGGAGCCCATGAGAATATCAAATATTTTATTTGCTTCTTCGGCATCATCAATACTTACTTGTTTAAGTACTCTATTTGCAGGGTCCATCGTAGTTTCCCAAAGTTCTTCTGGATTCATTTCTCCGAGACCTTTAAAGCGTTGTATGTGTATCTTAGTAGATTTGGTTTTCACTTCTTCTTCAGTCTCTTCTCCTTCTACTATTTCAGCTCCATCCACTTCTTGTATTTCACTTATATCTGCACCCTTGCCAACAATTTTTAATTTCTGTTCATCAGTATAAGCATAAGAAATTTCTTTACCTTTCTTTATTTTATAAAGTGGTGGTTGAGCAATATAAATATATCCAGCATCTACTACTTGTCTAAAATATCGATAGAAAAGAGTAAGGAGAAGCGTACGAATGTGTGAACCATCCACATCAGCATCTGTCGCAATAATTATTTTATGATAACGCATTTTTTCTAAATCAAAGGTATCACCGATAGATGTGCCCATGGCGATGACGAGAGACTTCACTTCTTTCGAAGCAAGCATCTTATCAATACGTGCACGTTCCACATTTAAAATCTTTCCACGAAGTGGAAGTATCGCTTGTGTACGTCTATCTCTACCTTGCTTCGCGCTACCACCTGCAGAATCTCCCTCCACTAAGAATAACTCTGAATCTTCGGCATTTTTACTCTGGCAATCAGCGAGTTTACCTGGAAGTGTCATGCCCTCTAGTGCTCCCTTTCGAAGTACTGAGTCTTTTGCTGCTTTAGCTGCTTTGCGAGCTTTTAGAGCCAAAATTGACTTATTTATGATGGTTTTAGCGTCATCTGGGTTTTCTTCTAGAAATGCCGCAAAAGCTTCTCCAAATACAGTAGCTACGGCTCCTTGAGCTTCCATACTTCCTAATTTTCCTTTAGTTTGACCTTCGAATTGTATCTCACGAAGTTTAACCGAAATAACAGCAGTGAGACCCTCCAAAACATCATCTCCTGTGAATCCTCCTTCGGACTCTTTCATCATTTCATTTTTCTTACAATAAGTATTGAGTGTTCTAGTGAGTGCGGTTTTAAATCCAGTAACGTGTGTTCCACCTTCTCTCGTATAAATATTATTGGCGAATGGAACTATACGATCAATAATATCATCTACATATTGAAGAGCTACTTCTACACCAACACCATCAAGTTCTTTCTCAACATAAAAAATATTTTGATGTAGCGACTTCTGAAGCTTGTTGTAATATTTTACAAGTGAAACAAGTCCACCTTCAAAATAAAATGACACAGAAGGAAGTTCTAAACCAAGTTCTCTAAAATAAAATACATCAGAAGTATCTATGTCTTTTGCATTTGCTTCTCTCGCATCAATAACTGAAATTTTTAAACCCTTAACTAAATAAGCTTGCTGACGAATATGATTTATTATTGTTCCCCAATCAAATTTAATATCACCGAAAATTGCTTGATCAGGTTCGAAAGAAACAATTGTTCCATGAGTTTTTGAAGAACTAATTTTTTTAACTGCACTTTTCTTTTTCCCTTGAGAATACTCTTGAGCATATTTCCCTCCATCTTTATGAACTTCTACACGACAAAAAATAGATAAAGCATTTACGACAGATGCACCAACACCATGGAGTCCTCCTGAAACTTTATAACCACTATTTTCTCCGCCGAACTTTCCTCCTGCATGAAGAGTCGTCATGACTGTCTCAAGTGCAGAGACTTTAGTCTTCTTATGCATGTCTACAGGTATACCTCTTCCGTTATCAACTACACGAATACGATTATCAGGCAAAACAACTACTTCAATGTCATCACAAAAACCACCCATCGCTTCATCACGTGAGTTATCAAAAATCTCCCATACCAAGTGGTGTAATCCATCTGGGCCAGTAGTACCAATATACATTCCGGGGCGCTTTCTGACTGGTTCTAATCCTTCTAAAACCGAGATATCCGAGGCATCATAATGGTGCCCATTTCCTTGTTCTTTTGCCATATATATCTATATTATATCAGAATTTACCTTACTTGCCAACCATTATTATCCTTGATTTTATTGGTTATTTGAATCATAACTTCATTAACTTCTGTATCTGTAAGGGTCTTTTCATAAGATTGAAAAACTAATCTAAAAGCATAAGACTTTTTGCCATCTTTTTTAAATTCATCGAAGAGTTCTGGGCCTCGTACAACCATATTTCCGGTATTATTTTTAATAATTTTCAACACTTCATTACTTTCCACTTCTTCAGGAACCCATACTGAAATGTCTCTAGCAATAAAAGGAAATAATGACCACATATGAAAAACGGTTGGAGAATTTTGATGACGGAAGGTTCCAAGCGAAGCTTGAAGGAATGTCGAAAAATTCTCCTGTTGTTTTTCAATAAATTCATCAATACTTATTTCTTTTACTTCTTTTTTATTTCCGTAAGCAATATTTAATCCTTCACCCTTTTTTGTAAAAACTTTTCCAATTTCAAATACTTTAACTTCTTTAATACCAAGAAATGGAAGATTGTTTGTATTTAATTTAATTGATTCTTTCAACCCATCACTTAAATTTGTTCGCAAAAACTTTTTATCTGAAGCCGAGGCAAGTACAGAAACTTCGCCTTTATCTCTAAACATATAAGTTATCACTTCACTATATCCATCATTTAATAATTTCTCTCTGGCAAAAGAAATTTGTGCGAAAGTTTCATCTTGTTTAACTTTAAAATTTATTTTAGGTATATGTGGAGCAATCTTATCATAACCAATAATTCTTCCAATTTCTTCAGCCATATCTTCGGATATAGTTAAATCGAGACGCATTTTAGGTATAACAATCTCAAATACTCCATCATTTTCTGTATATTTAAAATCATATCTCTTTAAAATTTCACTCACAGTCTCTGCGCTAATTTCTAAACCTAAAATCTTAGAAACAATTTCCGTAGAAAAAGATAATTTATTTTCTATTTGTTTTTGAGTATAAATATCTACAACATCTTCAAATGTTGCATTGGGGCACATTTCAAAAATAAGTGCCGAGAGTTCTAGCATTGCCCTATCTCCCAACTCTGACGACAAATCATTTTCAAATCTTTTCTTAGCATCGGTAAAGATATTTAAATGTTGTGCAGTTTTACGAACAGATGTCGGTTCAAAATTTGCAACTTCAAGAATGATGTCTTTTGTATGATTATCAACTTCTGCAATTTTTCCACCCTTAATTCCAGCCACCGCTAAAACATTTTTAGAGTCAGCAATAACTAAATCAGTATTTCTAAATTTACACTCTTTATTATCAAGCGTTGTCATACTCTCCCCCTCATTTGCCTGTCGTATAAATAAACCTTCTTTTACTTTATTAAAATCAAAAATATGTGTGGGCTGACCAACATTAAACATTACAATATTCGCAGCATCAACCATATTGTTAATACTTCTTTGGCCAATAGATTCCAAATGTTTAACAATCCATTCTGGTGATGGACCAACTTTCACTTTGCGAATAACTCTCCCCATATATCTTCGGCATTTATCAGATTCAATTTTTATTACAAAATTAGATTTTTTAGATTCTGGAATTTTATATTTAGATATTGGATCAACAAATTTTATATTTAAAAGTCTAGAAAGTTCTTGCGCCACACCATAATGAGAAAGTAAATCATGTGCTCTATTAGGTAAAATCTTTATATCAAAGACAAAATCTCCATCTTCTCTTTTTTCTACGTCTTCCACTTCACAAACATGATAAGTGAAAACATCTGCTAGTTTTTCTGCCAGGGGTGCTTCCGGTATATACCATTTAAGCCAGTTATATGATATTTTCATTTTAAAATTGATTAAATCTTAAATCACCCTGATAAGAAAGTCTTACATCTGGAATATTCCATTTAATCATCGCAATACGATCAAGTCCTCCACCGAAAGCAAAACCTTGAACTTTATTTGGATCTAAACCAATATTTTTTAAAACATTCGGGTGAAGCATTCCAGCACCCATCATTTCTAGCCACTTGCCACGAAATTTTGCAAACACTTCTATAGATGGTTCAGTAAAAGGAAAAAAGCTTGGACGAAATTCTACAACAACATCATCACCTAACATTTTTTTATAAAAATGAGTGAGTACACCTTTCAAATCAGCAATAGAAATATTTTCTCCAATCATAGCTCCATCGATCTGATAAAATTGCATTTCATGTGTTATGTCTGTTGCTTCATTTCGAAAAACCTTTCCTATAGAAATAAAAGCTGCTGGGAGCCTTCCCTCTTTTCCTGCTTGTTCAAAGGCTCTAGCTGTAACTGTCGTAGTATGAGTACGTAAAACTTTTTCCTGTTTATTTTCTTT
>JAYSNU010000014.1:0-4384 GCA_043723545.1 Candidatus Nomurabacteria bacterium
AAAGATTTAGAAGGTGCTAAAGCTCAAGCCTATGCCAATAATCCTTATGCCGCTACTTCTTCTACAACTTCTGACTACATGGGTGCTGTAAGTCGTGAATATGCCGCTCTTGATGCACAACTTACCTCTCAAGCTGAAGCGGCTAAAGCCGCTCTTGAAGCTGGTGATGGTAAAACAGTCGCCGCTATCAACGCAAGTATGGATTCACTTCTAGCTCAAGGACAACAGAACATTGCAAATAACTTGAGAGACTTACAGAAGACAAATATTCAACAGCAACAGTTTGATATATCAAAACAACAAACAGCAACTTCTCAATATCAATCTGCACTTCAAAATATTCCACAAGCAGAAATATATCAGAATTATCCTGATAATTGGAGTGATTTAACTGCTACTCAAAAAACACAAATCATGAACTCTGATACTTTCCAAGTAGGGTTAAGAGCTAACATGTCCAAAGATACACTTCTCTCTGATATTAAAAACGCATCTTCTGGTGCATATAAAAAGTTACAATCAGATATATCTTTACAAAATGCTCAAACAACTGCTTATCGAGCGCAAATTTCTGCTTATACTGCTCAACAAAAAGTCACTGAAACAGAACAAGCGGCAGAAATTAATCCCGATAGTGTTCTTGTAACATCTACTGGTTATTCTTATGTAGATGGAACAAACTTTAAAGGAAATAGCATAATAAATAAAGCTAGAGTTAATTCTCAAGCAGTCGGTGCTAAGTTTATGAATGAAAATCAAGTAAAGGCAGTACAAAATATTGATATAGTTAGAAAACAATTAAATATGATTAAATCAGATGTTGCTGGTAAATTAGGTTCTGATTCATGGGATAGGCTTATAACAATACCAAAAAATAAGTTCTTAACTCTTACCCAAGCTGACCCAACATTGGCGACAATGAATATCTATCGTGATACAGGTATTGCTTTCGTGCAAGCAATGGTTGGTGGACAAGGTTCGGGATTAAGAATAACTCAAGCTGAAATTGATTATCAGAGGGGAAATATACCTACTCAAAGTGATACAATTCAGGTTGCGGGAGAAAAAATAAGAAAGATGGAAAAATTCCTTTATGATAAAGAAGGTGAACTATTTAATGGATATAAACCAGTAACAGTATCAACCGCTTCGACTGGCACTACTTATAATATTGGAGGACAAGAAATGTCTGTGGGAACACAATTTCAATCCTCTGATGGTAAGACATTTTCTGTTGGAGCAAATGGAACTCCAATTCCAGTTTCAAATCCAGTCTCAACATCAGGATTTTCTAATTATTTATTCCAAATTAATCCCAGTTTTACAATTCCATTCAAATGACCAATGAACCAATAAAAGTAAATATGTCTTCAGAAGATTTGATGAAACAAACATTTACACCAACACCCACGAATATTCCTAAAGTAAATATTTCATCACAGGAACTAATGAATCCACAACCAGCTTTAGATAGTTCTACATTTATAAATGCAGATTCACAAGTGCAATCAAAACAGGGATTAGAAATGTCTGAAATGTTAGGAGGTGGTCCTATTGGAACTGTTTATGATATTGCAAAAGAAAGATATCCTTCTCTTGTTACTGCTTATAATATAGCAATGGGGGGGTTTGCTTCAGGAATAAACCGTCTATTTGTTGCCCCAATTATTAAAAGAAATGCTCAATCGGTTATTGAAAATCCTAATTCAACAAGACAAGAAGTTGCTGATGCCACTGCACGACTTCAAAAAGCAAATGACTTTAATAAGAATATGTTTAATTTCATTTCTGCAAATACTCCACTTGGGGAAACAACAGATAATTCACAATTAATTAAAGATATGGTTGGTGACACAGTAAAGACTGGTGTAAACGTAACTGTCGATAGAATGATGGGAGGCGGAAAGCTTGGTTTTGGTAAAATGATTCCTAATATTGCGGTTAAAGGAGTCAGTGGTGTCGTTGCCCGTGGGACATTAACTGGAGCTGGAGAAACTGCGTCTAAACTAATAAATGGGGAAGAAAATCCTCTTGCAAGTGGTCTTGCTAGTGGTGCTGGTTGGATGTTATTTGATGGTCTTTTTAGTGGTCTTGGAGCATGGGGTGGAACTTTATCTGAATCTTATGGAGGACCCTTTATCAAATATGCAACTTCATATCTTGATAGTTATGCAAAGCAATTAAAAGATAGTTTACCTTTTGTTGAAAAGATTTCAAATTCGTCTTTAGGTAAAAGAGTTACAGATATTTATGATACTTTCAAACATTCTTATGATACTAAATTGAAGGATAATGTTATTCCCGCTTATGAAAAAGGTACAGGTCTTGATAGAGATATTGATGTAGATAAAACTTTACTTAATGCTAGACAAGAAACATACAGTTATCGTGATGATTTATATAAAGAAAAAAATAAAAAATATAGTCTTGTTATCAACAAAGATACAAAGATGTCCGAATTTCCAGAAGTAGAAAAATGGATGTCTAATATCAAAGAAACATACGGTTATAATATTCCTCCTGAAGTCCAAGAAACATATTCTGCATTAGAAGGTCTATTAAGTAAAAATAAAGGAACTTTCAACTATAAAAACGGAATATCTACTAAACCGAATAAAGTTGAAACGAATCTATTAGACTTAGAAAACCTACGCCAACAAATTCAAATAAAAAGTGTTGGGAATAAAGCCGATAGGATTACAAATGAAGCTGATTTTGCTGTAGGTCGTGATATAACAAATCATCTTAAAGTTAATGACCCTGAGAAGTATAAATTATATTTACAGGCACAGGAGTATAATAATCAAATAATTGGGGAATTAAAAAAGCCATTCTTTTCTACTTTATTAAGCACAGAGGGAAGAACTCAAACACAAGATATTATTCAGTCTCTATTATCTGGTAAAGATAATCTTAAAAAAGGTATTCTTGATGAAATTTTTGCAACTAATCCAACAGCAAAAGAAAACTTCCAACAAATGCTTGTGCAAGAAATGAAAGAACAATCAATGGTTAGAAATCCTATTACTGGAGAAAAAGTATATGACCCTGATTTAATTAGAGCAAATACTGATAGATTAAAAGACTTAGGTCTTATTACCCCAGACACAGGTTCAAAACTTTATGGTCTTTCCCATGCTGTTGGTACAGACTTTGATTCTTTCTTAAAATTAAATGAAATCAATCCTGAACTTATGAAAGGTGTTCAAGTCGGAGAAAAACCAATAACTACTATAATGAAAGAACTTCAACAAGATAAAAATATTCTTGAAAATATTGGACAATTAAAGAAAAATATTGGCACAAATCCATCTGAAACTGTATCTGAAATAGCATCTCTTAAATCAGATGCTAGAAATAGAGTTATGTCACAATTAAGTAGTGAAGATAAGACACTACTTGGATATGGAATATTTGATGATATATTAGGTCAATCCTACAAATTAACTGATGGAAGTATTGACGCAGCAAAGTTAATCTCTTCAATAGATAAACTCGGTGGTGGTGGAAAAAACGCAAAAGAGTTTATTGATTCTGTTTTTTCTGGTTCAAAAGAAGGAGAATTGTTCAAAACTAAATTCTCTGAACTTATTGATGTTGCTAAACTTGTTAAAGAACAAGGAGATAAAGTAAGTCCATCTAATAGTAAAGCATTATTACATGCTCTTATAGGTACAATAGAAGCGTCTCATGGCTGGATTACTGGTTCAGTCTATCACTTTGGACAAATTGGAATGGGAGTTTTCAAAAAGCTAACTTCTGAAGGAATACCAAAAAATCTTGAAGAACTCTATGCAAAAGCTATTTCTGACCCCCGGAGCGGCGTTAAATCTTCATGGTATAAAAACTTAATTAAAGGAGTAACTCAAGCTGGTAAAAGTTCTGTTCCTGTTCTTTATTCTGGAACAAAAGAAATTTTAACTGGAGATGAGGGTAGTGCTAAAAGAAAAGCGGCAACTCCACCAGATTGGTTTTCGACTGAATTTCAAAAAAGAACTGGTGAACAAGCAACACCTGAACATTGGTCTAACTTTCAATCTTCAATAAATCAATGATTGACTGGCTGAAAAATTCTTTTGATTCTTTTATTGATAAGCATTTAACTGATAGAGTTTCTTATATGGATGAAAAGTATGGTAAACCTAAAGAAGTAGCTACCACAACTCAAATAGAAACTCCACCTAAATCAACTTATAAAGGAATTGATGTTCCAAAAGAATGGTCACCTTATTTTGAAAATGCTTCTAAAGCATACCCACAACTTCCTAAAGGACTTTCTCAGACTGCTCTTATGATGGAATCAAGTATGGGAACTAATAAGGATAATGAAAAAGTTGATTATGGACAATATGGCTGGCTTGGTGGTCACACTACTGACGGTAGA
>JAYSNU010000015.1:0-3147 GCA_043723545.1 Candidatus Nomurabacteria bacterium
TGAACTTTATATTCTTTAAGAACTGTTTTCTTTCCGAAACCATTCGCACTCATAGTCAAAATTGAACCATCTTTTTTACCATTCTTTATAACATCAACACCTATGACTTCATCATTCTTTGATAGCTTAATACCACGTACACCACCTGCTGTACGACCCATTTCTCGTATATCAGACTCTTTAAATCGAATTGCTTGTCCATCACTTGTGGCAAGCATTACTTCGTCTCCTTTCTCAGTTAATAGTGCACTGCGGAGTTCATCACCCTTATCAAGCCGAATAGCAATAAGTCCACTTCGACGTACATCTTTAAAACTAACACTTCCCATTTTTTTAGCTGTGCCATTTTTAGTCACAAGCATAAGTGACGTCGGAGATTTATTCCAATCTTTTGGCATGGCGAGGATTGAAGTTACCTTCTCATCTCCTGACAATGCCAAGAAATTCATGATAGACTTACCTTTTGTCGCACGGCGACCTTCTGGTATGTCATACATTTTTATTTGGTAAGCTTTACCTAAATTCGTAAAGAAAAGTAAATCACTATGAGTAGAACCAGAAACGAGCATAGTGACGAAATCTTCTTCTTTGGTTTCCAAATCAACCACACCCACACCTCCGCGTTTCTGTGAACGATATTCTGATGGATCAGTACACTTCACGTAACCACCAGCAGTGAAAACAAGCATTGTTTCTTTTTCGGGTATCATATCTTCTTCAGAAATTTCTTTTATTCCACCCTTAACTATTCTCGTTCTTCTTTCATCTTGATATTTATCTCTTATGTCTTTCAACTCCTTGGCAATAATTCCAAGAATTTTCTTTGGACTTGCAAGAAGGTCTTTCATCTCTTTAATAAATTTTTGTTTTTCTTCTAATTCATTTTCCACTGCTTTTCTTTCAAGACCAGCAAGCTTCACTAATTTCATTTCCAAAATTGCAATTGCCTGCAATTCTGAAAATTTAAATTCTTTCATCAAGTTCAACTTAGCCAGTGCAGAATCTTTAGAGCCACGAATAATAGTGATGACTCTATCAATCTTATCAAGAGCTTTCTTCAAACCAAGAAGAATGTGTTCTCTTTCTTCAGCTCTGCGTAAATCATAAATAGTTCGTCTTTTGACAACTTCTTTTCTATGAGAAATAAATTCATCTAAAATAGATTTGAGAGATAATGTCTGTGGAACTCCATCAACCAAAGCCACAATATTAAAATTGAAATTTGATTCAAGTTGAGTATTTTTATAAATATAATTCAAAACTTTTTCTGGATGAGCACTAGGCTTTAAATCTATAACTACTCTTATATCCTTCGTCGATTCATCACGCAAACCTTTAATCCCTTCAAGTTTCTTCTCTTGAACAAGTTCGGCAATAGCCATTATCAAATTTGATTTATTAACACGGAAAGGAATAGAAGTAATAATGATTTGAAAATTACCATTTTTCTCTTCTACTATTTCTGCTTCTCCACGAGTGACAACTCCACCACGTCCAGAAGAATATGCATGAAGCATATCTTTGTGGCCATAGACTATTCCACCAGTTGGAAAATCCGGTCCTTTAATAAATTGCATCAAATCTTCTGTAGTTGCATCTTCATTTTCAATTAAATAATTTGTAGCATCAAGTACTTCCGCTAAATTGTGCGGAGGGACATTTGTCGCCATACCAACAGCGATACCAAGAGTACCATTCAAAAGGAGTGCTGGAACAGCTGATGGAAAAACTATCGGTTCCTTGCGAGTCTGGTCATAGTTTGGTCGAAAATCTACTGTCTCCTTCTCTAAGTCACGAAGAAGTTCTCCAGAAATTTTTGCCATTTTTGCTTCCGTATAACGCATAGCGGCGGCATTGTCTCCATCGATAGAACCGAAGTTTCCTTGCCCCAAAATAAAAGGATAACGGTAAGAAAATTCTTGCGCCATTCCAACCATAGAATCATAAACAGCTACATCTCCGTGGGGATGATATTTTCCAAGAACATCTCCGACTACTGCAGCTGATTTTCGAAAACGAGCAGAAGAGGTTAGACCCATCTCATGCATAGCGTAAAGAATTCTTCTATGAACTGGTTTCAAGCCATCTCTCACGTCTGGCAATGCGCGAGAGGTTATAACAGACATCGCGTATGCAAGATATGATTCTTTCATTTCTGCCACAACATCTACAGAAATCACATTATCTTTTTTTATTGGAATTTTTTCAGGTTCAGACTTTTTTGCCATAAATTTATAGTGAGTTCATTGAACTATTAATTATTAGTTGTTGATGGTGTAGACAAACTATTATATCCACCAACAATATTTTCTTTTAAACTATTAAACGGTTTTAAACTTTCTTTCATTTTTATTTGAGTATCAGTATCACTAAAATTTTGACCCAAACCATAAACCCAAATCATCAATAAAAGAACAGCAAAGATTAAAGTCGAAATATGCAAAATATTTCTTTTTTGTCTCTCTGGCAATCTCCTTAAATGATGAATTATCTTGTGCATTTTTATATTGGTTTCAAAACTATCACTTCTCCATCCTTACCCTCTAAATCTTTCCTTTTTAAAGTAAGTTTATCTACTACTTCTGCTTTTTCTTCACCCATTTCTTTTAGAAAACTTTTTAAAGTTCCAGCATCATAATCTATCGGAATAATAATTTTAGGTTCAAGACTTGAAGCAAGCTTCGCAGCAGACTTCGCATCCAATAATCCATTTCCTCCAACTGGAACGAACAATATATCAGGTCCATCTATGGCTTCACGTGTTTCTTTAGAAAATTCTGAATCAGATAATGCTCCCAAGAACACTATACTAATATTATCAACTGAAAGAGAATAAATAGTATTAATGTATTTCTTATTACCAAGTGTCGCATGTGACATCACTCCTTTTATAAAAATCTCTTTAACTTCATAATCCCCAGGCCCAGTAATAGCAAAAGGTACACGCTCTCCGTGAGATAGTTGTTCTAACCCATTATAATCTGGATGATTAGTAGTAGAAAGTGCTATGTCTGCACCAAATTTAGCTGACACTCCAGATTTAGAATCCTTGCTTACAGGATTAAAAGCAAGGGCCATTTCGCCTTGCCCAATTTTCACGAATTGCTTTCCGAAATATGTGATTATCATTCTGTATATTATATCATA
>JAYSNU010000016.1:0-6021 GCA_043723545.1 Candidatus Nomurabacteria bacterium
GGTCAAAATGTAGAAGAGATTTCTCATCCGCTTTTTATTCAAAAAGAAAATAAAGATTTAAAAAATAAAAGCTTGGTAATACTCATCACTTCTAATCGTGGTTTGTGTGGTTCTTATAATGCTCAAACCATGAAAAAGATTATCTTTTTCATGAAAAAAAGAGATTCTCAATCCTTTGATTTTATTACTGTTGGTAAAAGAGGTGACACTGGAATACGTCGTATTGGTAAAAATGTTTTAGCAACCTTTGGTGATCTTGGAGATAAAATATCTTTGTCACAAGTCGTACCCGTATCTAAAATGGCCATAGACGAATACATAAAAGGTAGTTATGACACCATCTTTGTTGTTTATACTGATTTTATTTCAGCTTTAAATCAAAAACCGAATATAAAACAAATCTTACCGATACAAAAAAACGAACTAAGAGAACTGATAAATGAAATAGAAGATTTAGGAAAAACAGATAAAGTAAATAATGTAGATAAAAAAATTAACTATTTATTCGAAGGAGAGAAAAATTCATTTATCGGAGTATTGGCGGAGAAGTTAACACAGATGCAGATTTATCAAATGCTTCTCGAATCAAATGCTTCAGAACAATCAAGTCGAATGGTGGCGATGAAAAATGCATCAGAGGCCTCAGGAGAAATGATAGATGATTTAACACTAGTATTTAACAAAGCAAGACAGTCGAATATTACCAGAGAAATATCAGAAATAAGTGCGGGGATGGCATCAGTTAGTTAAAAATAAAACTTATTAATAAATTATAAAAATTATATGAAAACAACAGGTACAATCAAAAGAATAATCGGTCCAGTCGTTGATGTAGATTTCGGGGAACATCTTCCAGAAATTTATAATGCTTTAAAAGTTAAAAAAGGTGATAAAGAAATTGTCCTCGAGACAGAACAACACTTGGGTAATGGTATTATTCGTTCTGTCGCTATGGATTCGACTGATGGACTTTCTCGTGGAATGGAAGTTACCGATACTGGTGCTCCTATTTCAGTACCTGTTGGTAAAAATACACTAGGAAGAATGTTTAATGTTTTGGGTGAAGCTATAGATGATGGAGTTGTTGTTTCTTCATCTTCAAATTCTCCAATACATCGCAAAGCTCCAACATTCGTTTCCCAATCAACTAAAGTTGAAATTCTTGAAACTGGTATCAAGGTTATTGACCTTATTTGTCCAGTTCTTAAAGGAGGTAAGGTTGGATTATTCGGAGGTGCTGGTGTAGGTAAGACTGTTGTCATTCAAGAGCTTATTCACAACATAGCATCTAACCACGGTGGATATTCTGTGTTTGCGGGGGTGGGAGAGAGAACTCGTGAGGGTAATGACCTTTATCATGAAATGAAAGATTCTGGTGTGCTTCCTAAAGTTGCCATGGTGTTCGGGCAAATGAATGAACCGCCAGGTGCTCGTTTACGTGTGGCTCTATCTGGACTAACTATGGCGGAATATTTTCGTGATGTAGAAGGTAAAGATGTGCTATTTTTCATTGATAATATTTTTCGTTTCACTCAAGCTGGTTCTGAAGTGTCTGCTCTTCTTGGACGTATTCCTTCTGCTGTGGGTTATCAACCAACACTAGCGACAGAAATGGGAATATTGCAAGAAAGAATTACTTCTACTGACAAAGGTTCTGTTACATCTGTGCAAGCAGTTTATGTTCCAGCTGACGATCTTACTGATCCAGCTCCAGCTACAACATTTGCGCACTTAGATTCCACTGTGGTGCTAAATCGTTCTCTTACGGAGATAGGTATTTATCCTGCAGTTGATCCTCTAGATTCTTCTTCAACTATTCTTGACCCCAACATTGTGGGTAAAGAACATTATGAAGTCGCTCGTGAAGTGCAAAGAGTTTTGCAAAGATATAAAGATTTGCAAGATATTATTGCAATTTTGGGTATGGAAGAATTATCTGAAGCAGACAAGGAACTTGTGGCTCGTGCTCGTAAAATTCAAAAATTCCTTTCTCAACCATTCTTCGTTGCAGAACAATTCACTGGAAGTAAGGGACAATATGTACCACTTACTGAAACAATAAGATCATTCAAAGAAATCCTTGAGGGCAAACACGATGATAAATCAGAAGGAGATTTTTATATGAAAGGTGCGATATAAATCAATGGCAAAACAAATTAAATTAAAAATAATAACACCAGAAAAACTCATCTTAGAAGAGGTGGTAGACCAAGTGACTCTACCTGGGACAGAAGGTGAACTTACAATCTTACCAGAACATATTCCACTTATTACAGGACTTGCTTCAGGCGATATTGTGGCTGTAACTGGTGGTGAACATATACCAATGGCGGTTGTTGGGGGTTTTGTTGAAGTTAAAAATGATAAAGATGGGAATACCGTTGTTGCCATTTTAGCTGATTTTGCTGAACATGTCAGCGAATTATCTGATGAAAAAATAGCAGAAGCTAAAGCACAATCCGAAAAACTTCGAAAACAAATGGAAAATAATGAGGTTGTTGATTTTGAACACTTTGAAGCTGAATTAGAACGAACACTAACCCGTGTAAAAATTGCTGATAAATGGCGTAGTAGAAAATATCGTAAATAAAGAAATGTCTAAATTATATATTGTAGCGACACCGATAGGGAACCTGGGAGACATTACTCTCCGAGCGATTGAGACGCTTAAGGCAGTGGATTTAATCTTATGTGAAGATACTAGAGAGACTAAAAAAATTTTAAATAAATATGAAATAAATAAGCCAACGATGAGTTATCACGCTCAAAGTAAATTCGCAAAGACTGATAAAATTTTTGAATTATTGGAAGAGGGTAAAGATTTAGCACTTGTGTCAGATGCCGGCACTCCGGGAATCTCAGACCCTGGAGCGACACTCATTTCTCAAATTAAACAACATCCACATTTACGCCATGGCGTAAATGTGATTCCGATACCTGGTGCTTCAGCTGTTATCACAGCTCTTTCTGCATCAGGACTACCGACCCATGAATTCACTTTCTTGGGTTTTTTGCCACACAAGAAGGGGAGAGAAACTTTATTTAAAGAGATTGCTTCTGCGAAACGCACAATGGCTTTCTATGAATCCCCTCACAGAATTTTGAAAACCTTAGAATCATTAAATAAATTTTGTCCAAATAAAAAAGTCTGCCTTGCCAGAGAACTTACAAAAATTTATGAAGAATTCAAAACTGGCTCACCTGCCGAGCTTTTAGAATATATAACGAAAAATCCCATAAAACAAAAAGGGGAGTTCACAGTACTTGTTTCTTAATTAAGCGAAACCAGGGAAGAAATCTGTCTTAATGTGTGAGTCTGGTATACCCATTTTTGACAATGTATTTTGAAATGCAGTCACCATGCCGTGGGGGCCTGAAATATAATACATTCTTTCTTGAAAGTCTGGCATTTTTCTCATAATCACTTCTCCAGTGAGAAATCCTTTTTCCCCATCAAAATTCAAAGGCACAGAGTTTGTCTCAGAAATTACATTAACTGTTTTTATTCCAAGTTCGTCTTTTGCACGTCTGAAGGTATCTTGATAAGCTATGTCTGCTGGAGTTCTATTAGAATAAAATACAGTAATATCTCTATGCTGTTTTCTTTCTAACATATAAGTAATCATACTTTCAAATGGTGTTACTCCTATACCACCAGCAATAAAACATAATTTTTGATTTTTATTTTGAGGTAAAGTGAAATCTCCAGCAAGTTGTGAAGCAACTATTTTATCTCCTGGAGCCATATTGAATAATGCTTTTTTAAAACTACTAGAATTTTGATAAAATTTAACTCCAATACGTATTTCTTCTTCAACCGGACTTGAGGCAATGGTAAAGTATCTTCTGTTGCCACGACTATCTGGTCTTTTGTGTTTAAGTGTCCATTCTAAATATTGTCCCGGACGAAATTCATATTCGTCATCATCAGAAATAAATAAAAAATCATAAGTATCTGTAGCGATTTTTATTTTTTCTTTTAATTTTAGAATTAATTTTTTCTTTGGACTCACAATATATGAATAAATATTACCCATTATTAATGCTAATTCCGGTGTTGAATAAAATCCATATAAATGAATTATCGGATCAAAAATTGCCCCAACTATTGCACCATAACCTATTCTTAAATATTTAGTTGGAGGAGTAGTAAGTGGTTCTGTAAGCATTATGAAAGCAAAAAATAATAATGGAGAAGTTTTTATTGTCATCCAAAGTAATTGGGGTATATTTAACAACCCATTAAAATGTGTTATCGATGTTGCAAGCAAGGAAACTAAAATGAACGTAAATACTAAATCAAATCTTCTAATTTTTCGAACTATCAACAATCCACCAACTAATATAAGTGGTATCATCCATGTTGTATTAACCCACCAACTCGCTGATTGATTTATGGTAAGAGCAGTCAAGGCAACGGCAAAAGCAGCTGGATTGAAGATGTGTTTTTTGCCAATAGCTAAGATGTATTTAGACGCCATAGCCCAAACAGCTGCCCAAAAAATGAATATTAAATACGCTATATCATTAAAGGAAGTTGGCGGAGTGATGATAAGTACCAAAATTAAAGCTGTTATATAAATTGATTCTACGTTTGTTGGGGCATCAAAAACTTTTGAAAATAAAAGATTTATTAAGAAACAAATAAAAATAATTGCTATAGTAGAAAATAGCAGCATTAATGGAGAATAGGGCAATATGCCGAAATAACTAAAAGCCAAAGCTACTAAAATAAGAAGAAAGAGGAAATACAAAACTAATTTGTACATTGTTATTTTATTTAAAAGATTGTCTATCATTTCCATAAAATTATTTTTTTACATATTGATTAAAACCATTTGTAATAGTTGCTATGCCATTTTTGTCTATCATATAACCTTCAAAATTGGGTAAATTTTCAATAAACATTATTCCGTTCCTGCCCATAGCAAATGCCGCAGTCGCATAACGATCTGCTTCATAAATATTGTCTCCCACAACAGTCAAACTCACGATTTCTTCTAATTTTTGCTTAGGATTTTTGGGGTTATAGATATGCGCCCCCCTTATGTATGTGCCAGAAGTAGCAATACCATTATTTTTACTTTCTAATATTTTTATTATTTCTTCATTTTTAAATGGATTACGAATACCCACAGTCCAAGGTTGATTTTCCACATTCAAACCATAAGTCTCTATATCGCCACCTGCTTCAATGCAAAAATTTTTGAAACCATTTTTTTTCAATAGAGAAGAGGCATTATGGATAGCCCAACCCTTTACAAGTCCAGATGGATCATACGAACCATCTATTTTTTGTATATCAAAATACCCCCCCGTTTCCTTTTTTGTTTTTTCTGCTAATAGAAAAATTTCTTTCATATCAGAACTAGAATTTTCTATTTCTATTTCACCGTTATTTATTTTACTTATCTCACTGTTCTTTTTATAAGTACTAAATTTATCGTCTACATATATAAAATAATCAAAAGCTAAAGACAAAGAAGCTTCGTCGGCATTTTCATCAACAATCTCTATGGTTATTGGCATCCCCATTATAATCTTTGTTTTCTTCATTATATTTTTGCTTGAGTTAATGCTGAAGAAAGTGATTTTATAAATGCTTCACTGGTATAAGTGACACTTGAAACAGTATTTACATTCGCGCTCTGTGCAGATATTGCTTCTTGTTTTAAAATTGGCATAGCGTAATTACTTTTTTGTAATGAAGTACTTCTATCTTGTGGATAATCCAAGAAAGCAATACTTAAAATTTTATCATTTGAAATGGTAACCGAAATTTGCACATTTCCATAATAAGCATCAACTACATCACCTGTGTATGTTCCATTATTCCAGATTTTATTCATCATTGATGAGCCCATTACAATTGGACGATTTCCCATCATTCCTGGTGTTGTATTTGTGTTTGGAGTCGATGGTACAACTTGATCAACAGTAATCGTGGTGCATTTATAATGTCCAGGAACTCCACCACCATCTTCTTCGTCTTCACCACTATATGTTGTTGGAATATAAACA
>JAYSNU010000017.1:0-8715 GCA_043723545.1 Candidatus Nomurabacteria bacterium
TAGTAATTATATGATGTTTACATGCATAAAAGGTCATTATGTATAAACATTATCAATTTACTATTAATTACAATTATGAAATATAAGAAACATATCGCCACTGGTGCACTCGCATTATCATTGTTAGTTGGAGGTTCATCTGTTTTTGCCGCGAGCCCACAAGGTGTGGGAATAAAAAGTGTTCAATCTAATTATCAAAAAAATGGAAGAAAAAATATCATAGGTACTGTAGACGCAGTTAGTGATACAGGTTTTACTGTAGAAATAAAAAACATGAAAACTAAAATTTCCACATCAACTGATGTCACAACCAACACCACTACGGAGTACAGTAAAAATGGTGCAACTGCAACAGCATCTGATGTAACTGTAGGTGAAAAAGTAATTGTCGGAGGAACTATAGATAAAACTACTGGCATCGTTACAGCCAAAACAGTTAAAATAGTCCCAAAGATTGTAGCTAAGATTCACAAAACAAAAATAACAAGTAAGAAAACAAATTAAAAATCTTACTAAAAATAAGAATTAAAAAAGACAGCATATGCTGTCTTTTTTAATTTCTAAGTTAAACCGAAGAGTGTGGCCTTATGCGAATAGAACTTTTAACTTTGCTCTTTTTGTTTTCTATTACTAAATCATTATTCTTAACTCCTACTATCACGACATCTCCTTTTTTAACATCATTTGAAATAATAAAAGAGGCCACAGGGTTTAAAATTTTATTCTGAATCAAACGATTTAATGGCCTTGCTCCATAATGCGGATCATACCCTTCTTTTGCTAGATGTAACAATGCTTCCTCGGAAATTATAAAATCAATACCCTTACTACTCAATCTATCTTTCACTACTGCTATCCGAAGATTTACTATTTCTTTTATCGCTTCAGGAGAAAGAATATCGAAAACAATAGTTTCATCCAATCTGTTCAAAAATTCTGGACGGAAATGATCCTTTAGGGCTTCCATCACCTTTTCTTTCATATTACTGTAATCTTGTTTGTCGGAATTATTCGAAAAACCAATAGATTCCATTTTCTGTACAAATTGTGAACCAATATTAGAAGTAAGGATAATAATTGTATTTTTAAAATTCACAATCCTACCCTTTCCATCAGTGAGTCTTCCCTCGTCTATAACTTGGAGAAGCATGTTGAAAACTTCAGGATGAGCCTTTTCAATTTCATCAAAAAGTATAACGGCATATGGACGATGTCGCACTGATTCAGTAAGCTGACCTGATTCATCATAACCAACGTAACCTGGTGGAGAACCTATAAGCTTCGAAACAGAATGTTTCTCCATATATTCAGACATATCAACTCGGATTATCGCATGTTCATCGTTGAACATAAATTGTCCTAATGTTTTTGTAAGTTCAGTTTTTCCAACACCAGTAGGACCCAAAAAAATAAATGAACCTATAGGACGATTTGGATCAGAAATTCCTGCACGAGAACGACGAATAACATCAGAGACAATCTTTATCGCTCCATCTTGACCTACAATTCTTTTCTGTAATTCTTCTTCCATTCTTTCTAATTTTTGTCTTTCTTCTTCAAGCATTTTCATGAGTGGAATACCAGTCCAACGTGCAACAACTTCTGCTATATCTTCTGCTGTAATTTCTTCTTTCAAAATCCTACGAGACTTTTGAAGTTTTTTTAACCTTGCAAGCTTAGTATCTAAATCTTTTTTCAAACTCGGAATTTTTCCATAGCGAATCTCAGCTGCATAAGAAAGATCTGCTCGCATTTCAGCACTTTCTGCCTCCAAGCGAAGCACTTCTAATTCTTTCTTAATTACACGAATTTCAAGAACTGTTGCTTTCTCATTTTGCCATTTAAGTTCAAGCTCTTTAGTTTTTTCAGATAAATTACCAATTTCTTTATCTATTTCTTTAATTCTATGCTTGATTTCTTTTTCTTTATTTTTAGCAAGACTAGAAGAATTCACTTCTTTTTTTAATGCTTCTTTTTCAATTTCTAAACGCATTATTTTGCGATGTGCTTCTTCTAAAATAGGTGGCTTATTCTCAAGCATTATTTTAAGAGAAGAAGAAGCTTCATCTATTAAGTCCACTGCTTTATCGGGCAAAAATCTATTTGTAATATATCGTGCAGAAAGATTAACGGCAGAAATAATTGCATCATCTGTAATTCTAACTCCATGAAAAAGTTCGTATCTTTCTTTCAATCCACGCAATATCGCAATTGCATCTTCAATACTTGGCTCATCAATATAAACAGGTTGAAAACGACGAGCTAGGGCTGGATCTTTCTCTATGTGTTTTTGATATTCTTTTAATGTTGTTGCTCCAATAGCACGCAACTCACCACGAGAAAGTGCTGGCTTTAACATGTTTGAAGCATCTAGAGTTCCCTCAGCACCGCCCGCACCGACTATCGTATGAATTTCATCAATAAATAAAATTATTTTTCCATCTGCTCTTTCTATCTCTTTCATGATTCCCTTCAATCGTTCTTCGAATTCTCCTCTGTATTTTGTACCAGCAATAAGAGAACCAAGGTCAAGAGATACAAGCTCCTTATCCCTCAAGGATTCTGGAACATTACCTTTCATTATTTGTTGAGCTAATCCTTCAACCACAGCAGTTTTCCCCGTACCGGCTTCCCCTATTAAAATAGGATTATTTTTTGTACGACGAGAAAGAATTTGCATTATACGCATTATTTCAGTATCGCGACCTATCACTGGATCTAATTTATCTTCTTTTGCTAACTTAGTTAAATTACGAGTATATTTTAAAAGTAATTTGAATTTCTTTGGCTCACTAATATCAGTAATATTTTGACTGCGAAGTTCTTCTAAAACTTTCACCACTTGTTCTTTATTTATTCTAAATCTTGATAGTGTTTCGCGAGCTTCACCAGTAACATCAAGAATAGCAATAAAAAGATGCTCTGTAGAAACAAAATCATCTTTCAAATTTTCTGCAACTTTTACAGAGCGTTCTATAACTTGTGCTAAGTCTGGATTTAAATAAATCTGATATGAAGGTGAAATAGTACTACGAGATTCTGGTGCTTCTATTAGTTCTATAACTGTATCTGTCAAAAGCATTGTATCAATTTCTAATTTATCCAAAATAGAAGTAACCATACTCTCTTCTTGAAGTATCAAGGCTGTAAGTAAATGAAGAGAAGAAACATGATTTACTCCACGTTCAATAGCCAGCTCATGGGCCTTCTTAATCACATCTTTAGCTTTAGTTGTAAATTTATTTAGTGGTGGCATATTTATTTTTAGTTAACAATTACTGTGCGGTAGGTGTAGTAGTGGGTGGAGTAATTGATTTAAATGCTTCATTTATAGAGTCAATCGAAATAAAAGAAGAAGTATCCCCCGAAAGAGCCATACCCAGAACTTCTCCGTCTAAATTAAGAACTGATGACCCGCCATTACTTTTATTAACACTCAATTTCAAATTTTTATTTCCTTCAAAAATAAAAGCTGAAATACTATTACCAACCATTAAAATCTTCTGCCCAATTTTCATTTTGGTCCAATCAGCAAATACAGGCAATGTAAATACAAGTTTATTTTTTATATCTAATGGTGCACCTATAGTAAGAAACGAAACACCAGATTTGTCAGCAGCTAAAAACTTCGCTTTGAATTTACCACCAGCATTTTTTACATAATACGTTCCATCATTTGGCACAAGAGCTGCATCTGCAACAATAGTATCTTGATTTGAAATAACAAAACCACGTCCAACTGGAATTTCTATAATATTATTTTCTATATCCGGAATTTCTCTTGTGATTGTAAAAACAGAAGCTTGATTCTTAGCAATAGCATCAACCACTAAATCCTCCTCTTTAACAATTACAGTTTGTGTTGAAGTTTTTCCCTCCACTTGGACAATCTTCTCAATAGTTTGTTGAACAACTCTATTAATTGGAGTAGTCACAGATACTGGCGCCTGTTCCATCAATGTAACAGTCGTTATGCCGGTTGCTATAGAGGTAATAAAGGAAAGAAATACGGCGAGCAATATAAGTTGTGATTTGTTAAGTTCTTTTACATCCATAGGCTAATAATACCACTTTTTTAGTTTTTTCAAAATTTGCTCTAAAGATACAATTACGTAGTCAATATCTTTTTGATTCGTTTGTCTTCCAAATGAAAATCTTAAAGAACCGTCAGTATCTTTTATATCTTTATTAATTGCTTCTATGACATATGAAGCTTTTCCATCTCCCTCCTTACAAGCACTCTTCGAGGAAATATAAATACCTCTTGCTGATAATTCTATAACTAGAAGATCGCTTAGAATTTTTGGTATAGTTATATTTATATTATTTGGCAATCGATTCTCTAAACTACCATTTAATATGAAATTTATTTTTTTAGAATTTAACTTCTTTAAAAAATAATTCCGAAGACTAACTAAACGTTTGACTTCTTTTTCTTTTATTTTTTCTGTAAATTTTAATGCTTCAGAAAATTTTACAATTTCCGCTAAATTAGGAGTACCTGGACGCAAACCACCCTCTTGGTTGCCACCACCTAAAATTGGTGAGAGCTCGACAGAAGTCTTTTTATAAAGAACACCGATTCTACCAGAGCCATGAATCTTTGACCCAGACAGAGAGAGCATGTCTACACCAAGTCTCGACACATTAAGCTCTAGATAATTCACAGCCTGCACTGCATCTGTGTGAAAAAAAACTTTATTTGTTATGTTTTTTTTATTGTAGTATCTTATTTCTTTAGCAATTTCTTTTATAGGCTGAATCGTCCCTATTTCATTATTAGCATACATAACTGAAATAAGTACGGTATTACTTTTTATTTCTTTTTTAATTTTTTTAACATCAACTATTCCATTTTTCTCAACTTCTACAATAGAAACTTCTGCAAGCCTTCTTTTCTCCAACATACGACAAGTATCCAATACCGACGGATGTTCTATATTGGTGGTTATGATATGGGGCATAATTTGCTTAAATTTTTTATTTTTTTCATGCCATACCCAAATTACTCCTTGTATCGCAAGATTATTACTCTCTGTTCCACCACTTGTGAAAATTATCTCAGAGGGTCGAGCACATAAAACTTCTGCCACTTCCGTTCGAGCATTTTCTAGTTCTTTTTTAGCTTTTACTCCCAAAAAATGAATAGAACCTGGGTTTGGAGAAACTGAAGATGCATAATCCATATATAAATTATATGGGCTTTTTTTGTTTTGTTTCGTTGATTTCAACATTAAAATAGTATATATTGAATTTGTATGAATACAAAGCTCCAGATCGCTTTTTTTGTTTTAACCCTACTTGCCGTTTTTATCGGTACTATTTGGGCATTTATGACTGAAAAGCGTTTAAAAAGATTTTTTCTTGGTAAAAAAGCTAAAGATTTAGAAGATACCATTGAAATTTTAGAAAAAGACATAAATAATTTAAATAATTCTAAAGAAAAAATTGAAAAAGAATTAATTGAAATAAATAAAAAATTAAGAAAAAGTATACGTGGTCTTGAAACAATTCGCTTCAATCCATTCCCTGATCAAGGAAGTAATCAAAGTTTCGCAATGGGAATACTCAACGAAGATAAAGATGGTGTAGTTATATCTAGTTTATATTCACGAGAAAGAATGAGCATCTTTGCTAAGCCAATAAAAAACGGAAAATCAGAATACGAATTAACTGATGAAGAAAAAGAAGCTTTAAAGAAAGCAGAAGTTTAATTTCACTGACTAACCCCCCCCTGCGCCCTTCTCCTTCGAAGTGGGACCCTCAGAGATAAAAAATTTCAATAAGTTACACAAAATTATGAATAAACAAAAAGAACAAAATAATATAGAACGACCACCCGTAGTTGTAATAATGGGTCATATTGACCATGGCAAATCAACCTTGCTTGATTACATAAGAAAATCAAACGTCGTTGAAACAGAAGCTGGTGGTATAACTCAACACATTTCTGCTTATGAAGTTCTTCACAAAGATGAAAATGGTAAAGACCACAAAATAACATTTCTCGATACACCAGGACATGCAGCCTTTTCTAAAATGAGAGAGCGCGGCGCAAACGTTGCTGATATTGCAATATTAGTTGTTTCTGCAGAAGATGGAGTAAAACCTCAAACAATAGAAGCTTGGAAAACAATAGTTGAAAGTAACACTCCAGTAATTGTTGCAATAAATAAAATAGACAAACCCGGAGCAAATATAGAAAAAACTAAAACAGAATTAGCCGAACATGAAATTTATTTAGAAAATTATGGTGGTAAAATTCCTTTTGCGGAAATTTCAGCTAAAGCTGGAACTGGAATTGATAATCTTCTATCACTTATTCTAATCTTAGCTGAGATGGAAAACTTCCAGGGTAATAGTGCTGAAAATGCTTCTGGTTTAGTTATAGAAGCAAGTCTTGATTCTAAAAGAGGAATACAAGCCACCATCCTTATAAAAAATGGCAGTTTAGAAAAAGAAATGATAGTGGTTGTAGAAGATACAATGTGTGGAACTCGTATTATGGAAAACTTCTTAGGTAAAAAAATAGACAGTGCTACTTTCTCCTCCCCTGTTAGAATAGTTGGTTTTGATAAAATGCCACAAGTTGGAAGTACCTTCAAATCTTTCAATAAAAAGAGAGAAGCAGAAGATTATATAGAAAACTATAAAAATGAAAAGCTTCACTCAAACAAAGTAGAAAATAACAAAGTAGAAAATAACAAAAAAATAATACCAATAGTTTTAAAAGCAAGTGTTTCTGGAACTCTAGAAGCAATAGAGAAAGAAGTAAGTAAGATACAAAATGATAATGCAGAATTTAGAATAGTACAAAAAGGTGTCGGTCCCATAACAGAAAGTGATATCAAAAGAATCACTGAAGGAGAAAACGTACTTGTAATTGGTTTCAACGTGAAAGCAGATAAAAACGCAACTGAACTCGCCATCAATAGAGGCATAACTATAAACTCATTTGATATTATTTATAAAATGACTGAGTGGCTTGCCATTGAAATGGAAAATAGACGTCCAAGAATAGAAACCATAGAAACAACAGGCCGAGCTAAAATCTTAAAAGCTTTCAGCCAAACAAGAGAAAAACAAATATTGGGTGGTAAGGTCACAGAGGGTCATATCAACCTAGACAGTATCGTTAAAATAATGAGAAGGGATTTCGAAATCGGACGTGGAAAAATTGTTAATCTAGAAAAAAATAAAACAAAAACACGAGAAGTCGAAGAAGGGTCAGAATTCGGAATAATGATAGAATCAAAAACAGAAATCGCTCAAGGAGATGTAATTGAATCTTTTGCTGTAACTCAAAAATAAAAAATGACTCAAAGAAATGAAAAAGTTGCGAATTATATCAAAGAGTTGACAGCGTCTTTTTTAGGACGTGAAAATAATAAAACTTCACTCATCACAGTCACCTCTTGCACCACTTCCCCAGACCTAAAACGAGCTACAATATTCATCACCGTACTTCCAGAGAGTAAAGAACACGATGCATTAGAATTTGCTAAAAGAAAAAGAGCGGAACTAAGAGATCATTTAAAGAAAAATATGGAAACCAAAGTAATTCCATTCATAGATATAGAAATAGACCGCGGAGAAAAAAATAGACAAAAAATTGACGAATTACTTCGAATAAAATAATTTTGAGGCCTGGGGCGGAATTGAACCGCCGTATATTCCTTTTGCAGAGGAATGCCTTACCACTTGGCTACCAGGCCACTATCCTGCTTTTTTCTAAAACTGTGGGCAAGGAGGGACTCGAACCCTCAAGTCTTTCGACATTAGTTCCTAAGACTAACGCGTATACCAATTCCGCCACTTGCCCGATACTTGTGGTCACAAGTATTTTTCTCGCCGTCGCTTGAAAAATTTTATGACCTTGCCTCGATTGTTTTGGTTACTATCAAAACATATCTCCGGCTCGTACTTGTCTGTAAAAATATAAAGCAGTTTATATTTTTACGACTAGTGCGCCCTGAAGGGATCGAACCTTCGACCTTATCCTTAAGAGGGATCTGCTCTACCAGCTGAGCTAAGGGCGCATTTGTCTATAATCTTACCTGGTGCCCGAGGTGGGGGTCGAACCCACATCCCTTGCGAGACACGATTTTAAGTCGTGCGCGTATACCAATTCCGCCATCCGGGCATTCTCGTTTCGGCTCGACGGGAGGCCTGGGCCGGAATTGAACCGGCGTATATTCCTTTTGCAGAGGAATGCCTTACCACTTGGCTACCAGGCCATTTGAGAAGTATTTAAAATAGCTCTTCTCAAAATGCACACATAATTTTCTGCTGAAAATTTGCTTTGCTCTGCTCGGCTCGACAGCCTGTGCAAGGCATTTTTCAAAGACTATCTTAAAAACTTCTTTAATCTTAACCGTTTCGGAGCAGTTCGTCAATTTTTTGTCTGTTTTTTTCTCCTAGATCAATCTCGATATCAATAAAGGGAACGTTTTTTATATTCAGGCTTTTCTTTAAAAATTCCCGGAGCTCTTTCCGTTTTCGTTTGGCAAAAAGGAGGGCGGTGCGTTCTTTTTCGTCCGGCAGTACGGTAATAAAAATGGTAGACCGTTTAAGGTCTGGGGAGGTGTGACAAGACGTAACGGTGATAAGAGAAGTCTGATTGTTTTCACGTCCCAAAAAACCCGCCGATAGTTCTTTGATAAGATTTGATACTTTTTCTGTTCGGTTACTTTGTTCCATTATTTTTGTACTACT
>JAYSNU010000018.1:0-3778 GCA_043723545.1 Candidatus Nomurabacteria bacterium
TTCTTCAGATCAACTTTTTAATTGTGATTATATAGGTGGTGAAGTTTCTATTATTTATGATTCTGAAAATATTTCGCAAGCTCAATATGTAGATAATACTGGTGGTCATGGTGCTTATAATTTAGTGAAGATAAATAATTATTCTAGTCTGTGGGATGCGGCTGTAGGGCTTTTTATAATAGGTTTCTTATTTTTTACATTTATTCCAAAATATTTAATTTTGTATTTTTTAAAAAGGTAGTATTGACTTAATACGTTTTTATGATATAAAACAATTAGATAGGTCGCGTTGGCGACGATATTTGATTTACGAGCCCACGTAAGTCAAATACCTTTGAGTTATGGGTCAAGAGAGGTGTATATGGCCGTCCGTATGCGTGGAGTCGTCATCAGTTGGAATGATGACCGGGGTTTTGGTTTCATCCAGCGAGATGCTGGAACTCCAAACCTTTTCGTCCACCGTTCGAGAATCAATCGCAACTCCCCGAAGGTTCTTCAGCCGGGTGACTGCGTTTGGTTCGAAGTTGTCCGCGGCAACAAGCCCGGATCCCTGCAGGCTGACAACGTCATCGTTGATCATGCCTGGGCCTTCGGAGATGACGAGATGGGCGACGAGCCACTCGGCGGCATCAATGAAGACAAGGAAGACGAGCTGGGCGACGAGCCACTCGGCGGCATCGATGAAGAAGATGATTTCGACGATGTCGACGTGGAATATCCGCGTGGATGATTCCATACGAAATCCGTCCCGACAATACCGTCGGGACGGACGTGCAAAAGAATATCTTAAAGTCCTCAAAGGCGAAGTCCAATGAGGACTTTCGCATTTAAATTGCTATTTCGATTTTTTGTGTTATACTTTTCTGGTAGTTTCTCAACTAGCGAAAAAGAGTTTCTACAATTTATTAAGTAGTTTTTGCCCGATTTTTTAAAACGGGAGAAAGTTAAGTTATGGCTACAAAGCTATATGTAGGGGGATTACCTTACAGTACACAAGAAGATGCTCTTAGAGACCTCTTCGCACAAGCTGGAAGTGTTACATCAGCTGTGATTATTATGGACAAGATGACTGGTCGTTCAAAAGGTTTTGGATTCGTTGAAATGGCAGGAGCTGATGAAGCTGCAAAGGCTATCTCAATGTTTAATGATCAAGAATTTGAAGGACGCAAACTTACTGTCAATGAGGCTCGCCCTATGGAAGCTCGCCCTCCACGAACAGGTGGAAATGGTGGTGGATACGGTGGTGGTAGCAACGGTGGTTACGGCGGTGGAAACCGTGGTGGACGCCGAGAGTACTAATTTTAATTTTTACTTTAAAAACAATAAGCCGTTCGAAGGAACGGTTTTTTGTTTGCTCAAAATAGATTTTTTTGGTATAGTTTTTTGACGAAGTAGGTTTGAGTGTGTAGTTCAGTATAGGACGTTACGGAGATGACATTTTTTAAAATGGTTTTGAGTGTGTAGTTCAGTGGTAGAACGCTGTCCTGATAAGACAGAGGTCGAAGGTCCGATTCCTTCCACACTCACTTGTAATTTTGTTTTATTAGAAGTATTACAAGCTCCAGTGGGGCAGGAAGTTATTCCAGTAATTACTCAAACCAAAGAAGAAAAACCAACTATTGAGTGCTTTTATTCTTTTGATACTTATTGGTTTTGTTTATAAAAAATACAATAAACAATAATTTTTCTCTATTTTAATTAGGTTTTTCAACATTGCATCGTAAACGTTTTTCATTTACAATGCCTATAAGCCCCCGTATGTGTTTAAAGGGCTTTCTTTTCGTGGATAAAGACATAAACAATCCAAATAAAAATAATGCGTGGTGGAAACCAGCTGTAGAGATTTTTAGTCGGGTTTCAGGTTCGATTATTGTACCAGTAGTTTTAGCACTTATTATTGGTAAATATTTAGATAATCATTTTGGAACAAAACCATGGATATTTTTAGGGCTTACTTTAATCGCATTCATTATCTCTTCATATAGTATTATACGGACAGTTAGTCTGTATATGAAGAAAATAGAAGAAGAAAATAAAAAATAAACAAATGTCAGTACAAGAAAACACCAACACCAAAACAGAAATAAAAGAACAAATATCTCATGACACGACGCTTTTTGCTGAGCCAATTTTTCATTTTAAAAATTTTACTGTCACTAATGCACTTTTGACCAGTACTTCCGCTGTTATTGTTTTAGTTATCATTTCTTTTATTCTTCGAGCCAAACTCAAAGAAGTTCCTGGTAAAATGCAAAATATTTTTGAAATGGTTATCGAGGGTGCACTTTCTTTGTGCGACCAGGTTACAAACAATAGAGCACTTTCGATTAAGGTTTTTCCAATAGCTATTTCAGTTTTCTTTTTTGTTTTGATAAATAATTGGCTTGGACTTCTTCCTGTAGGTGGTTTTGGTTTACTTGAAAAAGGAGAGCATGGTTTGGCATTTATACCATTTCTTCGAGGTGGTACAGCTGATATAAATACAACCATAGCCTTAGCGGTCATGGCTGTAGTTGGTGCCAATGTCTTTGGTATTTTTTCTATAGGTTTATGGAAAACTTTCAATAAATATGTTAATCTAAAAGCACTTAGTGAGATATTCACTAAGATAAAAAAGGATAAAACAGTCATTATTGTTGCTCCGATTACGTTCTTTGTTGGTTTAATAGAAATTATTGGTGAATTTGCTAAAGTTGCTTCACTTTCTTTTCGTCTTTTTGGTAATGTATTTGCTGGAGAAGTATTACTTGCATCGATGGCGGCGCTTGTAGCTTATATAGTTCCCATACCATTTCTTTTTCTTGAAATACTAGTGGGAGTAATTCAAGCATTAATATTTTCAATGTTGTTGGTTGTTTATTTTACAATTTCAGCAAGTGATCATGATGAACACCATGAAGAAGAACACAAAATTGCACATGCTTAAGGTGTAGGGCATATTTGTTTTAAATATATGAAAATGTATTTAAAACAAGTCTGCTCTCAGTCGAAGAGAGAAGATATGTTGTTTTTATTTTTTATTAATAACAAAAAAATTATATGGATTTAAATACTCTCGCAAAAGCACTTGCTATAGGTATCGGTTCTATCGGTCCTGGTATTGCTATTGGTATGATTGGTTCTAAGGCTATGGAGTCCATTGGACGCAATCCAGAAGCTGCAGGAAAAATTCTTGTTCCCATGCTTCTTGCTTGTGCATTCGCTGAAGCCATCGCTATTTACGCTCTTGTTATAGCGTTCTCAATCTAGTAGCTACGGCTGCTAGATTCTCGGTGTTTTTATTAAATTCTGAGAAATTAGTTGCCGTATTTACTATTACTTTATAAATTTTATTTAACATATGGAATCAATTATAGGTACATTTCACATAGATTGGAAAATTATAATCGCTCAAGCGATAAACTTTGTCATTGTTTTTGGTGTTTTGTATTTTTATGCTTTAAAACCACTTGGTAAATTGATGGAAGAGAGATCAGAGAAAATTGCTAAAGGTATAACTGATGCCAAACTTAATGCAGAAACATTAAACAAAACCAAAGAAGCCCATGAAGAAACATTAATAAAGGCTCGCGCTGAAGCGCAAACTATTTTTCTCGCTGGTAAAAAAGAAGCTGAAACTAAGAAAACAGAAATGTTAGAAAAAGCAAAAGCTGAAGTCGCAATTTTGATAGAAGCTGGTAAAAAAAATTTAGAAGCTGAAAAAATAAAAATGGTAGAAGAAGCACGAAATGAAATAGTATCTCTTGCAATGGCTGCAACTGAAAAATTGCTTACTACC
>JAYSNU010000019.1:0-11878 GCA_043723545.1 Candidatus Nomurabacteria bacterium
CAGCAAAACTTCCATTGGTATAAGGACAGTCCACCATTGGTTGACCAACGGAGTGATGCATTAAAGACAACCCCAAAATACTTACGCTAAAAAAAACGAATAAAATCAAAACCCCGACAATAAGTTGTAATTTGGATAAAATCATAAAATGATTATACACTTATTTTTTAATAATATCGACCTTTACAATTTTATACTTTTAATTCTAAGTGAATTCGACACCACTGATACAGAAGACATCGCCATAGCAAAACCTGCAAATACTGGAGAAAGCAACCATCCAAATATTGGATAAAATGCCCCAGCCGCAAGTGGTATGCCAACTATATTATAAAAGAATGCCCAGAAAAGATTTTGCTTTATCCCCCGCATTGTTATTTTAGACAATTTGATAGCTTTCACAAGCTTAGAGATATCCCCACCGAGGAGTGTAATACCAGAGGACTCTATTGCTACATCAGTACCAGTACCCATAGCTATGCCTACATCAGCTTGTGCGAGCGCTGGTGCATCATTTACACCATCTCCTGCCATTGCGACTACTTTACCTTGTTCCTGTAATTCTTTTATTTTCATTAATTTATCCGCCGGCATTACATGGGCCACAACTTCATCAATACCCACAAGCGAAGCCATGTATTTCGCTGCTTTTTCATCATCTCCTGTTAACATAACTACTTTAATGCCAAGTTTGTGCAAATCAGTTATAGCTTGTTTTGATTCTAATTTAATTTCATCTGAAACCATTACAAAACCAAGAACTTTTTCTTTTGTAGAAATTATCACTGGAGTTTTACCTTGTACAGTATATTGTTCAATTTTTGAACTATCAAAAGAAACGCCTAAATCTTTTATCAATTTTACATTACCTACATAATATTCAGTTCCTTTTATTGTCCCCTTCAAACCTTTCCCTTGTATACCTTCAAAATTTGAAATATCTTCTGTTTTTATACTTTTTTCTTTTGCATAATTTACAATTGCATGGGCAATCGGATGTTCTGATTTATTTTCTAGTGTTGCTAATATAGAAATAAATTCTTCCTCTTTCAAAGATGAATCATTTTGTATGTCAACAAGAGTAGGTTTACCTATAGTTATCGTCCCAGTTTTATCTACAATCACTATATCTACTTTGTGAAGTTTCTCTAATGTAGCAGCATCTTTAATTAAAATTCCCTCTTTAGCACCTTTGCCCACGCCTACTATAATTGCGGTCGGAGTCGCGAGTCCTAGTGCACAAGGACAAGCAATAACAAGAATACCCACAAAGGAAGAAAGTCCATATGATAAAGCTTGGGAAAATCCTAAATACCTTGAACCAATGAAAAGCCACAAAAGAAGTGTAACGAAGGCAATGACAAGCACGACAGGGACAAAAACAGCAGAAATTTTATCTGCCAATGCTTGTATAGGCGCCTTGCTCCCTTGTGCGTCTTCTACCATTTTAATTATCTGTGCAAGTAATGTTTCAGAACCAATCTTAGTAGCTTTAAAAGTAAACGATCCACTAGTGTTCATTGTCCCAGAAACAACAGCATCCCCAACTTTTTTCTGGGCAGGCATCGGCTCACCCGTGACCATTGATTCGTCAATAAAAGATGAACCATCTGTAATGACACCATCAACAGGAATTTTTGCTCCTGGTTTCACAATAATTAAATCGCCATGGACAACTTCTGAAACAGAAATTTCAATCTCCTTACCATTGCGAATAACCAAGGCAGTCTTTGCTTGGAGGTTTAAAAGTTTTTCTATTGCATCACCTGTTTTTATTTTAGAACGAGCTTCGAGATATTTACCAAGAGCAATAAAGGTGATGACAATAATGGTGACATCATAATAATTCACATCAACATTTATAAATGGACGTAGTGTATCTTCAAAGGCGGTAACCACAAAACTATATAAATATGCAGCGACGGTACCGATTCCAATTAAGGTGTCCATATTGGCCTTGCCGTAACGTAAAAAACGATAAAAACCAAGTAAATATGGCTGACCAACTACAAAGAGAATATAGGTGGCTAAAAGAGGCAAAAGATGGTGGAAAAATTCTTTAATTGTAATGCTCATTGGCACCACTAATTTATATTGAGAGAAAACATCCCAACCCAAAACAAAAGCAGCCAAAATAGCAATTGGGATTGCTGAGATAACAAGTTTCTTCTGATTAGCAATTTCAGCTAATTTTTCTTTTTTTGATTGATTAAGTCCTAAATGTTCTGCGTGTTCACTCTCACTCATCCCCATATCTTTCGCAGTCATAGCATGAGATTCAAGAGAAACTAAAGAATAACCAAGTGGTTCTAATTTTTTATTAAAAAACTCTACATTTGTTTTATTTGTATCAAAAGATATTTTTGCGTTTTCTGTACCATTATTAACTGAAATATTTTCCACTCCATCAATCTTCTTCACCGTCCTCTCAATAATTGAGGCACACGAAGCACAATGCATTCCTTTTATTTGGTATGTTTCTTTTTTCATTTTATTTTCTTTTTAGTTTATAGACTTTTAAAATTTCTGTGGTAGCCTTATTGGTTTCTCCCCTTTTGATTTGATTGACAACGCAAGTACTAAGATGGGTGTTTAGGAGCTCATCTTCAACATTCGAAAGAGCTTGTTTAATGGCTGAGGTCTGGGTTATCACATCGACACAATAAACTCCACCTTCAATCATATTTTGAAGACCACGCACTTGTCCTTCAATGATTTTTAAACGACGAATAAGTTTTGTTGTATTATTATGCATAAATACAGTATACCCCCTAGGGGGTATACTGTCAACTGTGGAAAAGTAAAAGGTGGAAAATAATTATAAAAACCTTATAATTCATAAGTAATGCAATTGCACGACAAAATAGAGAATAAATTCCGATTAGACGAAAAACAAAAAAAAGCTCTAAGAAGACTAAACTTGTTTTCTGTGTCTGATTTATTATTCCACTTCCCTGTTCGTTATAGTGATATAAGTGAAGTTAAAAAAATCACTGATGTAATACCCGGAGATATGGCGACTGTGTGTGGTAAGGTTTCTAAATTAAAAACCAAAAAAGCTTTCCGCTCACATATACCAATGGGCGAAGGTGAAATAGAAGATTTATCTGGAAAAATAAAAATCATTTGGTTTAACCAAGCATATCTTGCAAAAATGATAAAAAATGGAGACACGGTAAAGCTAACTGGAAAAATTACCCTTGGAAAGGGTGGCATCTACCTAGCAAATCCAGAATTTGAAAAAATGATAGATATGCCAATAGATTCTCATGACACACTATTTAAAAATACCAAGGATAAAATACTCGGATTTTCTTATCCAATATATGCTGAAACAAAAGGCATAACTTCAAAATGGTTTTATCATGCAATTGAAAAAATATTAAAAGAAAAAAGTTTAGATACTATTGAAGACTACGTACCAAATGATATCTTAAAGAAATACAATTTACCAACACTCAAAACTTCATTAATTTGGATTCATAAACCAAAAAATAAAAATGATGCCGAGTCGGCTAGAAAAAGATTTGCTTTTGAAGAAGTCTTTTGTATTCAACTCGAACGTCAACATGATAAATTTATTTATAGGAAAAATAAATCTTTCCAAATAATTCCACAAGAAAAACAAGTAGAAGATTTTATAAAACGATTCCCTTTCGATGCTACAAGGGCGCAAAAAAAATCAATCGACACTATTCTAGGTGATATGACAAAAACTTACCCAATGTCACGACTCTTAGAAGGAGACGTCGGAAGTGGTAAAACCGCAGTAGCCGCCACAGCTTCATATATAGCAGTAAATCAAAGACCTCAAGATATAAATGGAAGACATCAAACTTTTGGCAATTTACAAGTAGCTTATATGGCACCTACGGAGATACTTGCCACACAACATTTTGAATCTTTTATTTCAATTTTTAAACACCTGCCAATAAACATAGGACTCATAACTGGTTCTGGTTGCAGAAAGTTTCCCTCAAAATTAAATCCAGATGGATGGACTACTATTTCACGAACACAGCTTTTAAAGTGGACAATTAATGGCGAGATACCAATACTGATAGGCACACATTCTCTTATTCAAAAAACTGTAAAATTTAAAAACTTAGCACTTGTTGTCATAGACGAACAACATCGTTTCGGTACAGAACAAAGAAGAAAACTTGTAAGAAAAGATGGCATCGCTCCACATTTGCTCTCCATGACAGCGACACCTATTCCCCGCACACTCGCTCTAACTATATATGGAGATTTAGATTTATCACTCTTAGATGAAATGCCAGCTGGAAGAAAACAAATAATTACAGAAATAATCACACCAAATAAAAGAGAAGAAACTTATGAAATAATAAGACGAGAATTAAAAAACGAAAGACAACTTTATGTAATCTGTCCAAGAATCTTTGAACCAGATCCTGAAAAAGAAATGGCTCTTAATGTCAAATCTGCAGTAGAAGAAGCTAAAAGATTAAAAAAGGAAGTTTTTCCAGAATATGAAATAGGGGTGCTACACAGCAAAATGAGTAAAGAAAAAAAAGAAAAAGTTATGGAAGATTTCACTCTAGGCAAAATAAATATCCTCTGTGCTACATCGGTCATAGAAGTCGGAGTAAATGTTCCAAATGCTACAGTTATAATAATTGAAGGAGCTGAAAGATTCGGACTCGCACAACTTCACCAACTTCGTGGAAGAGTAATTAGAAGTACACATCAAGCTTATTGTTATGTATTTGCAGACGCAAAAACTGATAAAACAATGGAACGATTAAAAGCTCTTAAAACTGCCAAAAATGGATTCGAGTTAGCTGAGTTAGATCTCACCCTACGAGGAGCTGGAGAGCTCGGTGGTACTAAGCAATGGGGTATAACTGACCTTGGCATGGAAGCAATAAAGAACATCAAGATGGTTGAAGCCGCACGCACAGAAGCAATACGTCTAATCGAAGAAGATCCAGAACTTATTCAATATCCCTTACTTAAATCTAAAGTAAAAGAAAAAGCCGGAGAGTTTCACTTCGAATAGTTAAAATCCAAACAACCAACTAAACCAGCTTCTTTTTTTCGCTACTGGAGTAGAAATTTCTTTAGTTTTTGTACTTTCTAGAGAATTAATAACAGACGCAGTATTTTGAACAGTATTCTTACTTAGTACTTTTTGTGCTGTTTTCTTTTTCGCTATTTTTTTATTTTCTACCTTTTTAACAATTTCTTTCGAAATTCCTTTGGGAGTTTCTACGACCTTAACCTCAGGAATATCTTTTTTTACTTCTGCAAATGCAGACTTTTCTACTGCTGGTGTAGTAGTTAACGGAACAGAGACAACAGGTGTTGAAGAAATACCTCCACCTCCTCCCGACAGTGCGGCCAATGCTCCTCCACCTGATTGATGAATTACCACCGGCTCTGGTGCTGGAGGATTTTCATCTCCAAAAAATAAAACCACATTTTCTCCACCTGATAAAATATCTGAATCCATTCCCATACCAGGGTCTGTACCATTTACTTTATATTGCCAATTATCACACAACTCAACGTCAACAGTTATACATTTTAAATAAAAAGCACTAAAAGAAGGATAATATATCAAATTAGAAATATTAAAACTTGAACTTGCTATGTCGGCAATAGTTACAACATTAAGTACACTACGAGTTTTCACTTCATGGGGTTGCGGAACTGTAGCTGTATCTTTTATATCTACCACTCCCGCCGCAGGCAATGCTATTGAGCCAGAAAAAACAATAACGCCATTATTTTTAACTGTTAAATTTATATCACTTACATCAGCATGACTCACATGACTTATCAACAACAAAGCTATAACGAAACTATATTTTAAAAACTTTTTCATATTTTTAATTTAGCGAAATCATGTCGCGCAATCGTCCTCATGGCGCGACTCTATTAATTTATAAACAAAAAAACTCCTTCCAAGGAGTAATTATTTCGACAAACACACTCGTGTTTATAATTCCTGCTCGGGACTTACTCCATATTTGGTACTCGGACTTTCCCTCTCTCGAAGGATTACCGTAGCGGCACTGTGGAGGATTCTCACCTCACTTCCCCAAACATGAAACTATTTAATTTTGAACACACTTATATCATACACCCATTAATTAAATTTGCAAATATCAATTATACTAATCGTATTTGGGTGCCTCTTCTTTTATTCCGTCTTGATGATTAAAAATACGAGCAAAAGCATAAAGAATGCTAGACAAACGATTTAAATAAGCTAGTGTATCTTTCCCGACCTTTACTTTACCTTCATCTACCACTCCTACCACTCGTCTTTCTGCCCTACGAGCAATAGTACGAGCAACATCAGATAATGCAGCGAGTTCTACTCCACCAGATACAAAAAATGTTTTAATGGGAGGAAGAGTTTTTTCTATTCCATCAATTATATCTTCAAGCATTTTAACTTTCTCTTCCGCAATAGTTTTATCTGCACCAGCAAGTTCCGCTTGAATAATAAAAAGGTCTTGCTGAATACGATTGACTGTTTCTGACACTAAAATTTTATCCTTAGGTAAAACAAAAGAAATATCACCAGATTTTATTTTTATCAATCCAAGAAAAGAGTTTATCTCATCAAGTGAACCAAGCGCTTCAGCAATACTTGAGCTTTTAGACACTCTTTGATCACAACCAAACGTTTTAGTTGTTCCCCCATCCCCCTTTCTTGTATACAACATAACAAATTAAATTTCACAAACACCAGAAACACAAGCAAATTCTTTTGATCCAATGGTATTGTCCGTCATTTCATATTGAGGAAGTTTTGAGAAATCAATTTTACCAACAGACTTAGAGCGTCTTTCATATTCTTCTTTTGTAATTGCTTCATATGGAGCCAATTGATAAACGTGATCTGATCTTGGCAAGAAAGAAAGCCCTCCAATCCAATCCCAGTTTTCATAAACAAAATTTCCAACAGCAAGCCATTCATCTGGACCTACGTATATTGTTGCAGAAGGATTATGTTCAACAAAGTGTTCCTTTAATCTCTTCCATTCTTTCAATAAATCTAATGCTGAAACTTCATCTTTAAAAATTGCTCCTTCTGGTGCTTTAACAGGAAATTCTAAAACATAAGTTGTGGCAGTATCAGCTGATTGTCCTACCTCAGGCAAACAAGGAACTCCTTGATCTCGAGCCATTTGAAGCAATGTATCAGTATGAGAAATGCGAACTCGACGGATAAAATAAGGAGCATACCAAGGATGCATACCAGAACCAACGGCCAATAATTGCCCAGAATTACCATGCGGTTTTACACAAGTAATAGCGGTCGATGCATTAATACCAAAACGTTTAGCATATTTCTCATTTGTTTTGATTGCATCCAATCGTAAAGTATCAAGCATTTTATCATTTCTTATAATTGGATTATCATAATAACCAGTAAGTGATACTCCAAGTAATCTTTCTGCTTCACAATTATCTTTCCATTTTTTTGAAAGGTAGCCGAAATTAGTTAAAGTTGATTGATATGTTCCAAGTAGTGTTGCTATCTCCATTTTTCTCTTTAGTGTTGCGACTGTATCTTTCGGACGAATAACAATACTTGTTAAATTACAAAATTGTTTTGAACGAAGATAAATTTCTCCACAAGGATTAAGCCCAATTTGTCTTTCATCTTTAATCGCATCCCATCTTCTAGCTGGTAATTGTTTTTCTAATCCAGCACGATTAAAAATTCCTCTTTCACCAGATTTTGATTTAACTAATGCTGTCCATTCATTTAAAAATTCTTCAGCTGAAGGTTTAGCATTAAATACTGCAGAATTGTTTGCCATACTGCGCTGTCCTTCTGTTAAATAAAATTGTCCCTTCTTAGAATCTCGCATTTCAATATCTTCTAATTCAGAAAGAGAAATCAAAGCACTGCGTCGCACACCACCGGCAACTACGATCATTCCTATCTGGCAAATAATATCGTGCATATCCAAATTTGAAAGACGACGTCCTTGTTTAGATAAAATTTTTCTTCTAGCAAAGTCCATCAAGTCCATAAGTGGTTGTGGGCCTGAAGCTCTACCTCCAGCAGTTTCAAGTCGTGCACCGGCTGGTCTTATCATACTGTAATCAAATTTAATATCTCTACCATCAAACCAAGCCTTGAGCCCCAAAACAAAAGCATCTGCCCATCCTTCTTTACTATCATTAACAATGTGAGTGGATGGTTTTTCTTTTACTTGTTTTTTTATTTGTGGAAATTGTTGAACATTTTCCCATTCAACAGCGAAACCAAGTCCAGCTCCACACATAAGAATATACATAATCTCTCCCAAATCTTGCGCAGAAGTTGGAGCAACATAAGAACAGTTATAGGCCCAGACATTTGAATTGCGTGCAGCCTTGCCAGCAGCCCAAAGAAGTCTCATTGATGGACAAACATCTTGATTCAAGATAGCCTGTCTTACTTCCTCATATTCCCTAGCAGTAAGCTTATCACCCAAATTCTCCTTCATATAAGCCATATATCTATCAATGGTTTCAATCCAGGTCTCTCTCCTACCTTCACTTGGCATCCATCTAGAATACATCTGATAAAAGATATACTCAGAATATGAACTGGCAAAATATTGACTACTTTCTTCAACAATTTTTCTGACAGATTCTGGTACTGGACCAAAACTCTCACGAATTTCTGAACGTCTACTTCTGTAAATAATATATTTCTTAGCTGTATTAGTGAAACCTTTTTTCATTAATTCTTTTTCTACTGCATCTTGAACCATTTCAACGGTGGGTAAAAATTTCACACCCTTACGCTTACCAATCAATTCATCACGAACCTTCAACAATGTTTTAAAAGTACTATTAGCAACCATCTGTGCTTTTTCTTCATCCCCTTCTCCAGAAGCTTCGAAGGCTTTCAAAATAGCTCGAACCATTCTCTCTAATTCAAAAGAAACCACCTCGCCATTTCTTCTTCTGATTTCTTTTATTTTTGCTAATTCGCTTTTTGAAATTTTTTCATTTTTCATTTTTTTAAATTGTTTTAGGATTAGGGATTTTGATAAAATATTTTTCTTCAGACTTTTTCTTCTGCAAAATCATTTGGTAAATCACGGGAGAAAGAATGGTTGCAAAAATAATATTTCCAGAAAGATGAAAAAGTGTGAAAGGTATCTGCCCCGACAGTGCTGACAAAAATGTTTGATGAAAAAATATTGGACCGAACATAACTCCAGTAATAAAATCAAAAAGAAGCGTACTCATCACTGCGAACTTAACATAAGTCAAAGAATTATTATTTTTATTCTGAAAATAATTTACTGCCCATAGTCCCAAGAAACCATAAGTTAATGAGACAATCAAAGTTTGTTTACCTAAAGTTCCTGTAATTATGTCATAAAAAATAATACTGAAAAATCCAAAAGAAAAAGCTAAAAATTTTCCATAAACTCTAGAGAAAGGCATCTGAACTGCAAGAATTGTTTCTATATTTGGTGCACGGAAAGGAATCAAACGTAAAAAAAGACAAAAAATAAATCCAACAGCATATTTAAAATAATTTTTTTTATTTGTCTCCATTTGATAATTTTTTATTAACAATTCTTTTTTCCCTTGTTTGCAAAAAAAGTATATAATTAAGGCTAGTTCTACAGTTTTATAACTGTTAAAACATTATACACGGAGGCTAGTCACCTTCTAAGTGGATAACTGAAATTATTAGTATTAAAACACAAAAAAAAGAAATTATAAATATGGAATCAACAAAATTGCGGTCAGTATTGGGTATTTTGAGGATAAGTATGGGGTTAATTTTTTTATGGGCATTTTTTGATAAATTAATGGGCTTAGGATACGCAACCAAGCCGGAAGGCGCATGGCTTGCTGGTGGTTCTCCTACTACTGGGTTCCTACAATTCGGTGTACATGGACCATTCGCTGATTTTTTTCATAGTTTAGCTGGTAATCCTACGATAGACTGGCTATTTATGCTGGGATTACTCTTTTTGGGCATATCATTCACCTTCGGAATCTTCATGAAGCTCGGTGGTCTATCTGGAGTCATGATGTTTTTGTTAATGTATTTAGCTGTGGGTATACAACCAGCGAATCATCCATTTATAGATGACCATTTTATCTATATATTAGTGTTACTTACACTTGTTATGTCTAATTCAGGAACATATCTGGGTTTTGGTAACGCTTGGAAGAATTCTCGCCTAGTACAAAAATTTAGAATTTTAAGTTAAACTAAACTAAACAATAAAAACCCACTTATGTGGGTTTTTATTGTTTTTAGTCCGTCCTCTTGGATTCGAACCAAGGACCCCAGAGGTATAAGCTCTGTGCTCTAACCAACTGAGCTAAGGACGGATTTAATCTTATTGACTTAAATAAAGATTATCACTAATTTACTTTTTCGCCTAGCCAAAACAGCTAAGGACGGGGCTTTTGGCTATCTGTGCATTATAGCTTTTTACTTAGCGATTTCAAGCGTTGCAGGCTCTTCTTTCTTTTTTAAAAGTATTCCGTGAGCTGTAAGAATTTTTTCATATTCTTCTTGTTCCAATGTTTCTACTTCTATAAGTTTATGTGCAATAGTAGTAAATGCTTTTTTATGTTCCTCTAAAACTTTCTCAGCAGACTTTATTCCATCATCTAAAATTCTACGAATTTCTGAATCAACTTTCATAGCAATTGCTTCAGAATGTTGATCATCTCTAGTTTCTCCAAATTGTGTGACTCCTCCCCCATCAGCAAGTGCAACTGGACCAATGACATCCGACATACCCCAGCGTGTCACCATAGCTTTCGCCAAGTTTGTCGCAACTTGCAAATCACTTGATGGGCCAGTAGTAATATCTCCAAAAATCATTTTCTCGGCAACATATCCACCAAGAGACATGGCAATGTCATCAATAAATTCTTTTTTAGATTGTAATTTTCTTTCTTCAAGTGGAAGCTTCAAAGTATACCCACCAGCACTACCACGAGCAATGATAGAAACTTTGTGTACTGGATCTGCATAAGGTAATACTGAGGCGACGATAGCGTGACCTGCTTCATGATATGCTGTAATTTCTTTTTCTTTTTTAGAAAGTAAATGACTCTTCCTTTCCGGTCCAAGCATTACCTTCTCTATTGCACGAATCAAATCAAATTGAAAAACTTTTTTTCTATTCTCTCTCGCGGCAAGTATGGCTCCTTCATTCATTAATGAATACAAATCAGCACCAGAAAATCCTGGAGTCCTCTCTGCAATTAATTTCAAATTGATATCTTCTGCTAGTGGTTTCTTTAAAGCATGAATATTTAATATAGCTTCACGATCAGAACGGTCAGGTAAATCTAGTATTACTTTTCTATCAAAGCGCCCTGGTCTTACAAGTGCTGGGTCTAATACATCTGGTCTATTTGTCGCAGCCATAACTATCACCTTTTCGTTGGGCTCAAAACCATCCATTTCAACTAAAATTTGATTAAGTGTTTGTTCTCTTTCATCATTTCCCCCACCGAAACCTCCTCCACGAGTTCGCCCAATAGCATCTATCTCATCTACGAATATTATTGCGGGTGCGGCTTTCTTGGCCATCTTGAAAAGGTCTCGCACGCGGCTAGCTCCTACTCCTACGAACATCTCCACGAACTCACTGCCGGATAGATGGAAGAATGGCACACCTGCTTCTCCTGCTACTGCTCTAGCGAGTAAGGTCTTGCCGGTACCTGGAGCACCTGTGAGCATCACACCCTTTGGGATGCGGGCGCCGATGTCGAGGAACTTCTTTGGACTTTTTAGGAAGTCTACTATCTCCTTGAGCTCTTCTTTGGCTTCCTTTGCGCCTGCAACATCTTTAAATGTAACTCTGTTGTTCTTGTCATTCGGATCAGTGAGACGGGCCTTAAACTGGCC
>JAYSNU010000020.1:0-2012 GCA_043723545.1 Candidatus Nomurabacteria bacterium
CTACTTTCTATTTCTATTTTTGAGAATACTAATTTTTCTTTTCCTATTTCACTTCTTAATTTCTTTTGAAAATCTTCCCACTTAGAAATCTCTACTGATGCTACATCAAAACACTTTCCCATTTCATCTTCTGAGAGTTCAAATGACATTGCTTCTATCATATTGATTGTTTTGTCTTTTCCACAAACAAGTAGATCAACTTCGTAAACTGGTTCATCAGAAGAAGGAATATAATGATTAACTTTTATATTTTTATCTTCGCTCGTGCGACTTATATGAACAGCACCTATCGGTCCGTTCCATGGAATATCGGACATCGATAGTGCAATTGATGCAGCATTGATGCCTAGAGTTTTTGGATCTATTTCTCCAACTGCGATAACTGTGACGATTACTTGAACTGCATTTTTTATATGCTGATCAAAAAGTGGACGGATTGTACGATCAATCATTCTTGCAGCGAGGATAGCTTGGTCACTTGGTCTTCCCTCTCTCTTGTTGTACTGACCACCGAGAATCTTTCCTGCGGCGTAGAACTTCTCGAGGTACTCAACTGTCAGATTGAAGAATCCCATATTTTTACTTCCATCTTTACTGATGACAGCGGTTGCCATAACGACTGTGCCTTCACTTTTAAGTATGACTGAACCATTCGCCTGATTTGCTAAATCAGAAAAAACAGCGACGATTTTCTTGCCACCTATCTCTACTTCATATTCTTTACTTTGCATAATTTTTTTAGCTAGTCTCCAGACTCTAGTTTTGAAACCTCTATACCACCTCTGGCTTCAACTCTAATTGTCCGGATACTAACTGGTTAACCTATAATGCTCTCAGCATAGCAAAAAACTCTCCTTTTTGAAAGAGAGGTTTTTGGTTTAAATTTCTAAGATTAAAATATTAGATACTTTCTTGGATTGGCAGATAGGTCGAGGAAGTCGTCGGCTTGCTCTTTTAATTTCATTGAAGAACTTTTACCGAAGGATACTACCTCAACTTGAACTCCAGAAGTACTTTGTAAATACTCTACTAGTGGGATGAAGTCTCCATCGCCAGCGACGAGAACTACTGCATCTAATTTGGGAGCCATCTTCATAATGTCCACCGCTATGCCCACATCCCAGTCCCCCTTCTTGGCACCACCGGAGAATATTTGTAATTCTTTTGTTTTCGTTTCAATTCCTAACTTTGTTAGTGCATCAAAAAAGTTTTTCTCTTCACCTCCTTCACTTGTAATGACGTAAGCAATAGCACGGACGAGCTTGCGTCCTGCGAGTGCGTCTTTCAAAACTGCACCAAAGTTCACTTTTCTTTTATATAAATTCTTTGCTGAGTGGTATAGGTTTGATGTGTCTATAAAAATACCAACTCTCTGCTCTTTGTGTTTTATTATACTCATATGATTTTGCGAAATCATGTCGCGCAACCGTCCATTTAGCGCGACGTAATTTGTTTAAATTATTTTATTAAAATTCGACCTGTTATAGTAATAATACTACTTTTCTAAATTATTTTAAAGAATTCACCCTTCCGCCTTTGGCACCTTCCCTTCGCAGGGAAGGAAAATAAATTCGTGTTTGAGTTTTGATCCCCTGCTAAGGGGTGAGCTTTGGGGAGGGACCCAAAGCGCAAGACCTTGAATATTTTGTACCCAAAATGTGAAAGGTGTACTGCTCCTGTAAGGAGCTGCCTGTAGGGCTGAGGGGTCTTATCTAACAAAAAACCCTGACCAAAGTCAGGGAGTTTTGTTAAGCTTTTATTTTTTTAACTTCTTTCTCGTGGCGACTCTTGTCTGTCTTCTCTAGGTATTTAAGGTGAGTTCTCCTGTCTGCAACCATTTTGATAAGTCCACGGCGTGAGTGATTATCTTTTTTGTGTATTTTAAGATGATCTGCGAGTTCGTCGATTCTTTTAGATAGAACGGCAATCTGCACCTCAGGACTTCCTGTGTCTTTATCATGAAGCTGATTCTTCTTTATAATATTTTGCTTTTTCTTTGTTGTTAACATGAT
>JAYSNU010000021.1:0-5338 GCA_043723545.1 Candidatus Nomurabacteria bacterium
TTATACATCCCCATTCCACACATACCTTGAAGTGGTTCACCTACTTTAGGTGTTCCAATATCAATTTCAGTTTCTCCATCAGGAGGAAGAACTTGTTGATAATTTAAAGATTTAATTACAAGAGAAGAAGAACAATCAAAAGTACCCTTGGTATTCATAATTAATTTTGTTGGTATTCCCGCTTTTGCTACAGACACATTTGGGTTATATCCACCCTTAGCATCAATTTTGACATACTGAATACCATCTCTTATTTCCACATTATTTCCTGGAGCAAAACTAGGATCAGATTTTGAAGCTGAATTCAAATTTGAATTTGAACCACCCCAAAAAACAATACCAAGAGTAAATACTAAAGCAAGAGTAATAATAAGAGAAGAATTTTTATTCATAATTTTTAAATATTAAATAAAGGATTAATAATACCGAGTCCTGCGAGACCAGAAAGGAAAGCAAATATACCTAATCCTAATACTACCACCCCTGCAGCCTTAAAAAAAAGAGGGGCATATTTAGAATTAGCAAAAGATGCTGAACCAAACGAAAGCAAAGAAAGCATCGGCAATGTCCCTAGTGCAAAAGCAAACATAATCATGAGCCCTGCACCAAATGATCCTGAAGAAAGTGCAACCACTTGCATGGATTGTGTAAAACCACATGGTAAAAAGAATGTCCCCGCACCTATCAACAATGGTGTCCAGGTTGCATGTTCTACTTTTCTAAAGAAGGAAAAGATATTACTTGGTAATATAATTTTATTTTTTTCAAACACTCCAACCAAATTAAGTCCAAGTATTATCATAACAGCGGAAGCAATGAGTCCAAGTATTACAGAAAAAGTAAAACTTACACCGAGTGTTTCCCCTATCAATCCAAGAACTCCACCAAGTAAAGCAAAACTCAATAATCTTCCTAAATGGAAAAGACTAAACATTTTTTTATTTGAACCATTTTCATCTTTTGCAACCTTTGCTGACAGTGATAATACCAAACCACCAACAATAGCAAGACAACTAGATAGAGAAGCGACAATTCCAATAACAAAACTAGTTGTTGGAGTAACCTTGCTTCCAAAACCAAAATTTAAAATCCCAGATTTCTGCAACATAAAAAATAATATCAAAAAGATAAGTCCAATTGGTATAGCTTGCCACAAAACATTGTCTGGCTTCTTTTCTTTTTCAATTTTCTCAACCGACAAAGAATAGCCGTGAGATTTTATCTTATCCGACAACACGCGTGCCAGTTCTTCTGCGTTTTTGTTACTTTCCGTTTCGATCGTCACTGTTTCCTTACCTAAATCCACTTTTCCATTTTTGATAAAATCTTGCTCTTTCAAAACATCTTCAATCAAGATTTTACAAGATGCACAATGGGTGCCTGATACATGAAATGTATATGTTTTTTCTAACATTAGGAGTCTATTATACATTATTTCAAGCCCCAAGCAAATAATCTCGGCTATAAAATTACCATGTAAAAACCCTTATTACACCACCTACACCAGCAATCTTCAACTGAATTATTTTGTAAGGCGAAGTTATGGGTTTGAATGTCAGTATTCCTTCTCGGTGGTGCCCACCGATTGGCCCATCCCAGTTTAATGGCTTATATTCCCTACCATTTTCATCAACCAAAGATGCAATCTTCAACATATCTTGGTCCAATTCTACTACATGCGTATTCATCCCGACATCAAACTTCCATTCTTTAGATTGGGGTGAAATATCAATGGGTGTCACCACGATGGTAACATTGCCACCTTCATTAGTTTTCGTTTCCAATTTTGATGGAATGTCAGATGATGATACTACGTCGGCCGGAGTGACTTTTTGAGTGGAAAAATTTTTATATAAAATAAAAATTCCACTCAAAAAAAGCACCACACTAATAACTATAATGATTTTTCTATTCATATATTTCTTTTAAATTTAATTATCCTATTTACAATAAACACAATACCAATCAAATTGAACACTATCCCGACCCAGAAAATTTCAATTTGATACAGGGCGACAAATGATAAAGCTCCAGTGATTCCAAAAATTGGAACAATGTTTACTAAATAATGAGCACAGCAAGAGATCATCGACAGTGTTGAGGTTGTACCAGTCAATGCCACTATTTGAGGAGAAGCAGACATAGAATTATACCGAATCAGTTCTTTAAGATAAGTAAAAAGTCCGATTTGTACACCAAACAGAAGAGCAGTGCCAATTATAAAATACCAAAACATTACAAATTGATCCTGAGTAAATTTCCACCCTGAAATACTACTAACGATTAGAAAATAAAAAAATAAAAGAGAGCATGTCGCAATAACTGCAAAAGATAAAATTTTTATCTTTTGTTTTATTTTCATATTTCATTAATGGCAACAGCTGTGCCCGCCATGACCTTCATCGTCTTTTTTATCTTTTGTATTATCTTGATTATCATGATTACTTCCTTTCCTCATAAACAGAGAATGCATGAGGAAACACCCACCCAATAAAACAATAACTACTATAATGTTGTTCATAATTTTAAAATTAATTTTTAATTATATTCCGCAACCACTTTGCTTCCTATTAGTAGTGGGTGCTGATTGAGGCGCTCCCCCAACCCCACAACCACTTCCACCCCTATTTCCCTCGGCAGGAGCAACTTGAGAAGAGATACGAGAGAAACCTTGACCACTAGAATAATCTATACCCAATACTTCCATTGGATTAACTTTCTTCCAAGAAGTTCCTTGCTGCCCCATATATTTAGCGATAGTGATATAAGTATCTGGGAACCAGTAAGAATTTAGAACAAGGGCTGCTTTATACATTTCATTTTCCGTAGCCCCTTGAGAAGCCATTAATTCTAAGAAACCGAGCATACCCATTCCGTGATTGCAATCAGGAAAATGAGTGCTATTACCACAACATGGACGATAAATATTTCGAGAAATTTTATCTACCAATGCTTGCTGCTCCGCAGTAAGGTTAAAAAACTGATGTCGACTATAGTGGTCCATCGCATTTCCTCTAGCTATACTCCATCCACCAGTTGAGGCGAAGCGTCCCGCGCCACCATACTTTGGATCCATCATTTCCCCTTTTTCTAATATTTCATTTTTATTACCAAGACCAAGAGCCCAGAAATAATTAAGAATCAAACCAGAATTTTGAGGAGTGATTTTAAATTTACCTCTATTGTTTTCGGTAAGTAATTTCTCAGCTTCTTTTTTGAGTGCCGGATCAGAAGCATAAAGTGCAATAAATTTATCTTTGTCAATCACACCATTTGATACCATATCACTGCCCAAATTACCCAGAACAACCGGTAACACAACTCCTGATTCTGGGACTACATCATTTTCTATCTGCGTTGCAGAACCTAAACCACTAATTTGAAACTTTCCATTTTGGTCGCGTGATACTATACCGGAACCAAAAAGAACTACAAAGATGAACAGACCAACAACAATAAACGACAAATAAATACTGGAGTTTTTTTCCTCAATCTTTTCTTGATCTCTTTCCAATGAATTGTTTTCCATAAATTTTATTTTTCTAATTCTGATATTTTTTTAATTAATTTGTCATTAGCAATGGCCATATTTGGATCATCGAGAACATATCTGACGATTTTATTTTTATCTACCAAAATATAAGTATGACCAGGCAATGAACCTTTGTGCATAGAAGAAGCGGTCGTTAATAAGCCAAGTTGACTAGAGGCTTCGGCATTAATATCAAACATGGTGGTCGCCTGGGCGAGACTTGGCATTTTAGCAATGGCTCTCTCCCAATCCCGGGCAGAATCGACAACCACTGATATTGCTTGAATATTTTCACTATTGAATCGAGGATCTTTACCAAAGAGCGCCATCTGGTTCCAACACGCTGGATAACACATTAGGCCCTCATTGAAGAACAACACAGTATTTCTTCCTTGAAAATCTTCTGAAGTGTAAATTTTCCCGTTTTTGTCTGACAACTTAATTTCTGGTAATGGTTTGCCAATAAGCGAATTTAATCCACCCTGGGCAGTGTTAGCTGAATCATCCGAATTATTTCCTTGATTGGTGTTTTTACCTTGCGGTGATGTGCTAAATAGGAAATATCCGATGATTAATACGATAACTGAAGTGGCGACAATAGTAACAAATTGATTATTGTTTTTCATTTTTATTTTTCATTTGGTTAATAAATTTTTTAACGATAAACACAACAAGTCCAAGAAACAAAAGTGCCCAAATGTATTCCGGAATCAAAGCTACAAAACCTGAAATTGAATCCAGAAATTTTGCATTATATAAGTTCATATCTAATTGATAGTCCGAGTGAGTAAATAACTGATTACGGAAGGCTAGATAAGTTATGTAGATACCCATTAGGAGAAATACTAATCCGGAAATTAATTCCGAAACGGTAATCTGCCAATTAAAGCCAGCTACTTTTATATTCATGATTTTGTTTGAGTTGGTAAATCGTTCGGTTAAATTCACCTCATCAAGAAACATAGCAATAATAAATAGTGGCAAAGTCATTCCAACAACATAAGCCAAAGTATATAACGCTCCCCAAACGATCGTTCCACTAGTCATCGACAAGGCTAACACGCCAGCCAACACTGGAGCACAGCAAGTGGTCGCGATGGCAGAAAAGATACCCAACACATAAACAGACGAGACATTTCGCTTCATTTCACTACGAAGAGAAATTGAAGTACTGAATTTTTTACCCAAAAGCATTGAGATTCCCAACACAACCAAGAAAACACCTCCAACCGTGAAAATTATGTTGTGATATTTGCTAAATAATTGGGCTAAAAAAGATGCCCCCAGCCCAATCGGAAGAAAAACCGTTAAAATTCCCAAGAAAAAAATAAAAGTCATAAAAAAGATTTTATATTTTTCTCGAAAAATATTTCCCAGATAAGACGGAAGCAGAACGGTAATACAGCATGGGGCAAAGAGCGCTGCCACTCCTGCTACAAACGCTGCTACCAACGATGTTCCTACTAGTGTTTCCATATATTTTAAAGTGTTAAATTAGAAAATAATAAAAAGCCCCAAATGGGACCCGAAAGCACTTAAAAATATTTACCGAGGTAAAATTTTTAAGTGCTAAATTTGAAAGAAGGGCTATTTTCTAAAAAAGAAAGCCAGGTCAAAATATTAGAAAAAAGTGGTGTAAATTTTAAACGATTTAAAAAAATACGCTTCCAGTTTAAAAATAGATTATTCGTGGAAGATAAAACAAAATATAAAATAAAACTAACAAATAAAACATAGACAATAAAAGAAACTATTATATTAAAAATCCCCTTCCAGCCAATTATATGATTTAAATTATCACTACAT
>JAYSNU010000022.1:0-10907 GCA_043723545.1 Candidatus Nomurabacteria bacterium
AAGGGGCGTCGCGACATCTGCGACGCCCCTTTCTACTGTGTTTTTTATTTATTTTTATGATAAAATACGGAAATATGCGAAATAGAATATATATCAAAGATTTAAAGGATAATATAGGTAAAGAAATCATCATCGCTGGTTGGGTAGACGTCAGACGTGATCAAGGTAAAATGGTTTTCTTTGATATGCGTGATATGACCGGCCGTGTACAATGTGTGGCACTTCCAAGCCATGCAGAGGTTATAGAAAAATGTAAAGAAATAAGACTTGAGTGGGTTTTGAAAATTACTGGTCTAGTAAATAAACGTCCAGAAAGAAATATAAAAGCTGGAGTATTAAATGGAGAACTGGAACTTGAAATTTTTAATATTGAAATATTATCAGAAGCTGCGCCACTACCTTTCGATATGTCTCTCGGTGGTTATAACCTTGACCTTACAACAGAACTCGACAATAGATCTCTAGTACTGCGACATCCGAAACTTCAAGCAACTTTCAAAGTTCAAGAAACAATAATTGATTCATTTAGAGAATTTATGAAGAAAAATATGTTTTTTGAATTTCAAGCACCAGCTATAACTCCAGCCACAGCAGAGGGTGGGGCAGAAGTTTTCCAAATTAATTATTTTGATAAAAAAGCATTTCTTACTCAATCACCTCAACTTTATAAACAAATAATTATGTCCGCTTTTGAACGATGTTTCTCTGTAAATAAAGTTTTCAGAGCTGAACCATCTTCAACCACCAGACACCTCACAGAGATAGTTTCTCTTGATGCTGAAATGGGTTTCATTGATTCATGGATGGATGTTCGTGATATGGCAGAAGAAACAGTAAGATTCATATTGAAAGAAGTGGAAAGAAAAAATTCTGAACATTTAAAAATTTTAAATGCGACTCTTCCTGTAATGATAGATAAAACTCCAACTATATCTTTAAGAGAACTGCAACAAAAAATCTTTGAGAAATATGGACGAGATGTAAGAGGAGAAAAAGATACAAATCCAGAAGATGAGAGACAAATTTGTGAAATAATAAAAGAAGAAACCGGCTCAGATTTCGTATTTATTTATGGTTATCCAACTCGCAAAAAACCTTTTTATGTTTATCCAAACCCAGAAGAACCAGAATACAATGAAGGCATGGACTTACTATGTAGAGGAGTTGAATGGTTATCGGGCGGTAGAAGAATCAATGATTATAAACAACTCATGGAACATGTGGAAATTTGGAAGATGGATCCGGCTAAAGTTAAAGCATTCTTAGAAGCTTTCAAATACGGCGTACCGCCAGAAGGTGGTTTTGCTTTCGGAGCAGAACGTATGACTATGCAATTACTTGGACTAAAAAATATTCGTGAAGCTACGATGTTCCCTCGAGATATGAACAGAATTGATGACAAATTAAATAGCGACGGATTCTAATTAAATGCTTTATTTAATTTCAGGTAAAGTTATACATGGGAAAGGGTATGGTAAAAAACTTGGTTTTCCTACTGTAAATTTGCATATAGAAAATGAAGAGCCCCTTCCACCAGGCATATATGCTGGTTTTGGAACACTAGAGAATATTGAATATAGGGCTGGAATAGTAATAGACAACAAAGATAAGGTGGAAGCCCATTTAATAGGTTTCAATGGAGATGCTTATGGTAAAGAAGTTACCTTGAAAATAAATAATTTTTTACGAGAATATAAAACTTTTGAAAAAGAAGAAGAACTCATTGCTCAAATAAAAAAAGATATAAATCAATGTTAAATACAGTGTTAAAAAATTATACAGGCCCTATTTTAATAATTATTGCGGCATTACTCTGGGCTTTCGATGGGCTTATTCGTCAGCACTTATATTCTTTGTCACCCATAACCATAATATTCTTTGAACATTTAATTGGTTTAATTATTCTTTCTCCTTTTGTTTTCTCATATGTTTTAAAAACAAAACTCACAAAACGTGAGTGGTGGCTCATTATACTTATCGCCATACTTTCTGGACTTCTAGGCACACTCTGGTTCACTACTGCACTCGGCAAGGTGCATTTCATTACTATTTCCGTAGTATTTCTTTTACAAAAATTACAACCAATTTTTGCCATCTCTACGGCTGCGATATTCTTGAAAGAAAAATTAGATAAGAGATATATCAAGTGGGCATTGCTGGCTATCATTGCTGCATATTTCGTCACATTTAAAAATGGAATTGTAAATTTACAAACAGGTGAGGGGACAATCGTTGCCGCTCTATATGCTCTCGGTGCAGCATTCGCTTGGGGAAGTTCTACAACATTTTCTAAAATGCTTTTGGGTAAGGTGGATTCAAAAGTTAGTACATTTTATAGATTTCTTTTTACTATCATTGTCGCATTACCATTCGTATTCTTGTATGGGCGTAGTGGCGTGAACTTTGCAATACCATCTACTACAGAGTTCAGTTGGTTAATCCTTATCGCCATTTCTACTGGGATGGTTGCACTTCTTATTTATTACAAAGGCTTATCGAAAACTTCTGTACATGTTTCAACAATTTTAGAATTAACATTTCCATTCATCGCAATTATTTTAGACATGATTGTAAACCACACTGTTTTGTCGTTTACTCAATGGATTGCCTCAATTTTGCTAGTTTTTGCTATATATCAAATTGCAAAACTCCGCGAGTCAATACTTTAATTTTTAACTACTTTAGTCAACTAAAGTAGCTGGGAAAGAAAGTGAATAACTGAAATTAAAAGAAGATTCGGCTTTTAGTGGCCAATGTGGTATAAATACAAATATAGAAAGTGTTGTTCTGGCACTTCGGCTAGGACGACACCAGTTCTTTTTCTTTGAGGTGGGTATGATTCGTAATCCCGAGAACCGGTTCCGCGATTCCGACTTCGTGAAGCCGTCGTGGAGCAAGAACAACCCCAAGACCTGCGTGCTCGTCGCACGCGACTCGATGGGGGTCGCCGTCCGGGACAGCAAGAACCCGAACAGCCCGACGCTCGAGTTCAACAACGACGAGTGGGCCGCGTTCGTCGGTAGCACGAAGGCTGGCGAGTTCGACACCATCATCGTCGGCATCTAGCAACGACGGCGACGAGGGGTGCATCTACGGGGGTGATCGTGTTCTACACGGTCACCCCCGCTCTCTTTTATTTTTAAAAATTATATAATATAAACAATGTCTAAAGATTTATTAAAAAAGAAATGTGTACCGTGCGAAAGCAAGAGGATGAAGCCACTTTCTCGCGAAGATGCACAAGATTATGTAGATGAAAACCCTAGTTGGACGCTGAGTAGCGATGCAAAAAGAATAAGCAAAAAGTATAAATTCAAAGATTTTATTGGGGCAATAAATTTCGTAAATAAAGTATCCGAAATAGCTGAAGAAGAGGGCCATCATCCTGATGTTCATATTTTCTATAACAAAGTTGTTTTAGAATTAACCACCCATGCTATTAGTGGCCTTTCCGAAAACGACTTCCTCCTCGCCACCAAAATCGATGTAAGTAATAGATTTTAATATTGATTTTTCTAATAAAAGTTGTATTATTCACAACATGATATCTACACTCCAACAACCCCCAAATGCTGAACAATTAATGACCCAAAATTATGTTGCAATTCTTGAAAAAACTAATCAACAACTTAGTCTTTGGTACAATCCATACGGTTTAATGGTTGGTATTTTAACTTTAGTGTTGGGTCTAGCTGCAATAGTGGTAAGTGTATTTTTATGGCGGAATAGTGTTGAACAAAGAAAAGAACGTAAAAAACAAGAAGAAGATTTTTATGCAAATTTAACAAAAATAACAAATACAAATGTTGAGGAAGCTAGAAAAAATGTTGAGGAAGCTAGAAAACAATATGATGAATTAATTACAGCCCAAGAAGCAACTCTAAAATCTTCTAAGGAAAATAAAAAAGAACTAGAAAAAGCACTAATAGAATTAAAAAAGGAAAGAGCTAATATTGGTACGAATATAATTAATCCTTTGGGTACAGCTACAATATGGAAACCAGCAACCTCGTTTAATAGTTTAAATACAACAACAAGCAGTGGTATAATTACAGGAGCAACCGGACCACTTTATGCAACGACCGCGGGATATAATATCGACACAGGTGCAACTATACCACTTTATACAACAAACCCGAGATATAACTTAGAAAATACGATTTATGGAAATACTGCCCCTGTTGCATCTTTAATAAGATCTTGTCCAAATCCAACATGTAAAACCTCTTGTGGTTACGATCAAAAATTTTGTTCACAATGTGGCACTAAGTTAGCTTCTTTAGAAACCCTCCAATAGACTTTCCATCACGTTTGAGCCAGGCGACATTACCTTCTAGGCGTTCTAAAAGCTGATCTACAGCTCGTTTTGCCCCCGGAGCATCATGAGTGGCGAAGAATACTTTGATGTCTTTAAAATGCTGATTCTCAGCACTTCCGTTTATGGCTACAATAGCTCTACTTAAAGTAAGTCCGCCTTCACCATATCTAGATACTAGCGTCTTCCAATTTTTCTTCACGAAGTTCAACCAAATATCTCGCCCCAATGGATTACTACCGACACTTGATAATATATCGACAGAATCCTGGGGGCGAACGTGTTTCGACAATGCGAAAAAACAAGTAAGTTGTAATATTTTTTTATCTTGAAAATCTCCCAAGGTATATCCGATGCGATTTTTCTCTTCATGTAGATTTTCCCCTTTATACATTGCGATAAATTTATCATATTCTTTTATTCCGCCATTTCTCGCAACAATAGAATATACAACTCGGCGAATATTTGGGTCAATACTTTTACCTTTCTGCATCAAAATAAATCTCTTTTGAGCTTCAGTGATGACTCCTTTGTGTCCTGCATTCCCAGCTCGAGCAAGTATCAAGGGGCGGAGGAGTGCATCAGTGTGCTTTTCTATTTTCTCTTCTTCCCAACCTAATTTTTTTACAAGAGGAGAATATAATTCTAAAGAAAATTCTTTTAACTTCTCTCCACTATCTGTTTTCGCCAACAATTGAGAAAGTCGTGAAAGTCCAGAAACAATCTCAACCCATACGACATAATTATCTTCCTCTCGATATGCAGATAAGAATTCTAATGCATCAGTGGTCGGTATCGTTCCAGCTTCTGATAGGGCAAATAAGTCGCGCACAATACCAAGTCTGTCTCCAGAAGACAAAGTTTTACTTGAAACAGGTTTAATAAGTCTATATAACAATTCTTTCGAATACGCAGTGCGATACACACCAGTCTCGCCAAAATTTACCTTACCTTGTGTATAAGTTATTGGGATTTCCCATTTTGTTTTATCTTTTATTTTTTGAGCAGATATCGGACTCGAAAAAAATCTTTTTTGAGAAAATTGTATTTTGCCATTTTTTGTTTCCGCTTTTACGACAGGGTAGCCGGGTCTAGATGTCCAATTATGCATCATTTTAGAGACAGGCTTTTTAGATACTTTTTCAAAAGCCTGCCAGAGATGTATCGTTTCAGTGTTTTTATAACTGTGCTTCTTGAGGTAGTAACGGAGTCCGTCTCGAAAATTTTTCTCACCCAAATATTCTGCCAACATTCTAATAATGGAAGCTCCTTTGGAATACGATACGGCGTCAAATATCTCCCCAATTTCATCTGGGTGATGTACTGTGACTTCTATCGGGTGTGTATTAACAAGAGCATCGAGTCGAAGAGCTATCCCTAAAGTATCATTAGTGAACCTCTCCCATATATTCCATTTCGGAAATAACTTTTCTGTAACTAAATAAGGGATATAAGAAGCGAAACCTTCGTTCAACCACAAATGCGTCCACCATTCCATCGTTACTAAATTCCCGAACCATTGATGAGCGAGTTCATGAGCAATAACTTCCACAACTCTTTCTTTAGAAAGAAGAGAAGAATTTTTTTCATCAATTAAAAGCCCAATCTCTCGGAAAGTTATAGCACCCCAGTTCTCCATCGCGAGTGAAGAGAAATCAGGAATAGCTATCATGTCGAGAGTGTTAAGGGGATAAGGTATATCAAAATATTGTTCATAAAATTCTAATACTCGAACAGTAGTATCAAGGGCAAATTTCGCTTGATGTTTTTTACCTGGGATAGTATATACACGAACGATGACACCATGTTTGGACTTTTTCTCTATATATTCAAAATCTCCCACAATAAAAGCAAGAAGATAAGTAGACATCACAGGTGTCGGAGCAAATTTTACAACTTCATAACCTATATCGTGTTCTCGTATTGACACAGGCAAAGTATTCGAAATAGCTTTTTTCCCTTTTGGCACGACGAGCGACACATGGAAGACAGCTTTGTGCGCCGGTTCATCAAAACAAGGGAATGCACGACGTGCATCAGTCGCTTCGAATTGAGTGGTCGCCATCGTATGCTCCTTGTTTCCAATTTTATATTTACTTCTATAGAATCCTCGCATCTTATCATTGAGTATTCCTTTAAAAACGAGAGTTAATTCAACTTTACTCTTCGGTATTGTTTTAGGAAAAATTAAACTCGCTGTTTGAGCTTTATCATTATAAATAATTTTCGTCGCGAAAACTTTACCGATGTCTGCCGTAATTATTTCTATTTCTTTAGAATGTAAAGTAATTATTTTAGTCGGCTTCAGAACAGAAAGCTTGATAGTCTCAATTCCAGAGAAAGTGAAGTTTTCTAGGTCTGGTTTCAACTCGATATGATATGACTTCGGAATGACATTTTTTGAAAGGCGAACACTTTGTTTTATCATAAGTTTCAGTATATCTTTTTTTATATAAAATGCTAATATATAAGGGTGGAAGAGGCAATTTACAAGATAAAAACAGGCAATTTTGAAGGTCCTTTTAATGTACTGCTAAACCTCATAGAAGAACGCAAAATGTTCATCAATGAGATATCTCTAGCTGAAGTCACAGAAGACTATTTAAAATATATAAACAAATTAGAGAAAAGTAATCATGGAGAGATTGCGAGTTTTATCATTGTGGCTGCAACTTTGATCTTAATCAAATCCAAATCCTTAATGCCAAATTTGGAATTAACAGATGAAGAACAAGGCAACATACAAGACTTGGAAGAAAGACTACGCTTATATGAACTTTTTAACAAACTTGGTTTAAATATAAAATCAAACTTCGGTAAAGAAATAATTTTTGCTCCACTTGAAAGAAAAAGTAATGTTCTGGTGTTTTTACCAGACAATCAAATAACTCCAAACAGTATGATGACTTTCGCTCGTGATGCTTTGGGGCGAATACCTAAAAAGATAATTTTACCAGAAGTTGAAGTAAAAAAGGTAATAAGTATTGAAGAAATGATAGATAAACTTACAGAAAGAATTCAAAAATCTTTAAAATTTAACTTTGGAGAATTCGCTGGTAAGGCTGCTACAAAAGAAGAGAAAGTTTTTGTAATTGTTGGTTTTCTTGCTATGCTTGAACTCGTGAGGAATGGCATACTCGATGCCGTACAAAATATGGGCTCTTCAGATATTATTATTGAAAAATTGGAGATAACAACAGAAACAAATGATTAATTTGGAATCAAAAATTGAAGCAGTATTATTTTTTAAAGGTGAGCCCGTATCACTTGAAAAATTATCAAGCGTTTTAAAAGTTTCTAAAGATGAAATAAAAGAAGCGGCAATAAATCTTAAAACAAGTTTAGAAAGTAGGGGAATAGTATTGCAAGAAAATGACGGAGAATATACGCTAGGCACGGCAACAGATATGTCAGATGTGATAGAAGCTCTACAAAAAGAAGAATTAAACAAGGAACTTTCTAAGGCAGCATTAGAAACACTTTCTATAATTTTATACAAAAACGGCGCAACTCATGCAGAGGTGGACTATATCAGGGGAGTCAATTCAAGTTTCACCTTACGAGCACTTTCAGTCCGTGGATTAGTAAACAGAGAGACAGATAAAAAAGACAATCGCAGATATATATACAAACCAAGTTTCGAATTACTCTCTTTTATGGGCGTGAAAGCTGTAGAAGAACTGCTTGACTATACCGAAGTAAATCATGGTATTGAAATTTCTGCCAAAAATTTAGAAGAAGAGCTAAAAAATGATAATATATAAGTATATATGTCGAAGCCAAATCGAGTTCAAATAATAAAATATGGACCACCACCACCAGAGCTTCCAGTCTTTGGTAAGGTTGACCCTGAAGAAGTGTCTTTCATTGGACGTACGAATTATGTAGCTTCTCTGGAAGAGAAAAAATTTGTTTTTGGTATTAAACGTGTAGACCGCCGAAGACACTTATATATCATAGGAAAATCTGGAGTAGGGAAAACCAAACTCTTAGAATTAATGTTACGCCAAGATGTGACTTATAATCACGGTCTTTGTCTTATCGACCCACACGGTGATGTCATAGATGCAATGCTTGATTATATTCCAGAAAATCGTATCGAGGATGTTTGTATTATTGATCCAGCAGATATAGACTATCCAGCATCTTTCAATCCACTTGCAAACGTCGACCCAATGTTCAAGTTTCAACTTACCCAAGGACTCATTGAAGTCTTCCAAAAACAATTCGGCGCGAATTGGACACCAAGACTAGAACACGTCTTCCGCTTCACATGTTTAGCACTTCTAGACTATCCTCACGCCACAATGCGTGGAATGATTTCTATGTTGACTGATAGAAATTATAGACAAAAAGTAGTGGAATACATTACAGACGATATGGTGAAAAGATTCTTCGCTATCGAATTTGCCGACTGGTCTGAAAAATTTGACACTGACGCCATCATCCCACTCGTAAACAAACTTGGTCAATTTTTATCTGATCCATTGCTTCGAAATATTTTCGGTCAAAAACAAAATAAAATAGATATCAGTAAATTAATGAACGAAGAAAAGATAATTCTTATTAATCTTTCTAAGGGTCGTCTTGGAGAAGAGAATTCTTCTTTCCTCGGCTCTATATTCTTAACAAAAATCAAACAAGCTGGAATGGAACGTGCAGCTATTCCAGAATCAGAACGTAAAGATTTCTATTTATATGTAGACGAGTTTCAAAACGTTGTCACACAAACTTTCGAAAACATTCTCTCAGAAGCTCGCAAATACGGACTCAACCTTACTATTGCACATCAATATGTTGGCCAAATAATTACTAAAGTTTATCAAGCAGTACTTGGAAATGTTGGAAATGTTATCACATTTCGTGTAGGTGGTGAAGATGCAGTAAAACTTAAACCAGAATTTGCTCCACTTTTCGATGTGAAAGATATGATTAACCTTGCTGTTGGAGAAATTTATATCAAAATGACCATCGATGGAGAATCATATGACCCATTCTCTGCAGAAACATTGCGTGTATTACCAGCAACACATCCATCTTATAGACAAAGAATTATTGACGCATCTCGAAGAAAATTTTCGATACCGAAAGATGATGCTCAAAAATTAATAATGGAAGAAGAATCAACTATCATTCGAAGTGCTGAAGAAAAAGCAATCATTGAGGGAAAAACAAAAAGTAAAGACGAAAAAACTTCACAAGAAGCAGAGCCCATGATATAACTTTTATTTTTTAAAAAAATAAGCTATAGTAGCCTTATGGCAAAAGATTATTATGAAATATTGGGAGTAAATAAAAACGCCTCAAAAGACGAGATAAAAAAGGCTTTTTATAAGTTGGCACATAAACACCATCCTGATAAAAAGGAGGGCAATGAGGCTAAATTCAAAGAAGTAAACGAAGCCTACCAAGTCCTTTCAGATGACTCTAAACGCGCAAAATACGATCAATTTGGACCTCAATATACAAATATGGGAAGTAACCCAGGATATGGCGGTGGAGGTGGTTTTGAAGGTTTTGATTTTAATGGTTTCCAAAATGGAAATGCTGACTTTGACTTTGGAAATTTAAATGATATTTTTAGTGATTTTTTTGGTGGCGGAATGGGAGGAAGAACGCAAACTCGTAGAGGTCGCGATATTTCAACTGAAATACAAATTTCTTTTTCAGACGCTGTTTTTGGTGTAAATAGAAAAATTCTTCTTACCAAAACTTCAAACTGCACAACCTGTCATGGTAGTGGAGCAAAAGTAGGTACTAAAATGGAAACTTGCAAAACTTGCAATGGACAAGGAAAAATACGAGAAACAAAAAGATCTTTCCTGGGAAATATTTCTAGCACAAAAATCTGTGATACTTGTTTAGGGTCTGGTGAAGTACCAAAAGAAAAATGCGAAAATTGTAAGGGAAGTGGCATAAATCGCCGCGAGGAAGAAATCTCAATTGCGATACCAGCAGGTATTCGTGATGGTGAAATGATAAGAATGACGGGTATAGGGGAGGCAGTATCAAAAGGTACCACAGGAGATTTGTATATAAAAATAAATGTAGCCCCTCATGCAATTTTCAAACGTGATGGCCATAATTTAGTAATGAATCTAAATTTGAAATTATCTGAAGCACTACTCGGTACAAAATATAATATAGATACTCTAGATGGAAAAATCGAAGTCACGATACCAGAAGGTGTAGGTATAAATGAAATTCTTCGTGTACGTGGTAAGGGTGTCCCTGTAACTAAAAATAAAAGAGGGGATTTGCTAATTAAATTAAATATGAAACTTCCAAGCAAACTTTCTCGAAAATCTCGAGAGATTATAGAAGAACTAAAAAAAGAAGGAATATAATATGCTTCCAGAAAAAATTGTTTATCTTAGTTTAATCATTACGGTATTTGGAAGTTTTTTTTATATTAGAGATATTCTAGCTGGAAGAACAAAACCAAATCTTGTAAGTTGGTCTCTATGGGCACTAGCTCCCATAATAGGAAGCTATTTACAGTTTAAAGCTGGAGCCGGTTTATCTATATTGCCAGTATTCTTGGCTGGTTTCGTACCACTAGTTATTTTTTTTATTGCACTACTTACAAAAA
>JAYSNU010000023.1:0-2943 GCA_043723545.1 Candidatus Nomurabacteria bacterium
TCTAAAAAAAGTTTTGTTTTAATTTGGTTTAATGAAATCATTTTAATATACTCTATTTAATAAAACTTAAAAGCTTAATTTTCAAATCAACAGACCACACAAAAGATTGTTTATTTGAGGAGCCGGAAAGAACAATCTTAGACATATCCATAGAAACAATTTCTATCTCATACGGGGAATTTTCTAAAAGTTTTATAAATTTATAAACTGCATCGAAAGTTCCAGACACCTTAACCCCAACATAAAGTGCTGTTTTATCATCTGGAACATCTATAACCAAAACTTCTGCTTTCGCATTAACCTTGGTGCCTAATTCATTTATCATATCCAAAAACGAAACGGCATTAGAAGATTGAGCAAAATGACTATCAAGTTGTGCTCTCTCTTCTGTAGTATTTTTCAAAAAATTATTTAACAAAGTAATGTCCCCCTTCTTCTTATTTTCTTTTTGCCAAGTAACAAATATTTTATTTGACTCTATATTGTCATTGTTAATTTTATTATATAAAGAAAAAAATATAAAAATAGATACAGAACATAAAATAAATGAAAGTAAAAACGGTATTTTGGGAAAATTATATTTCATATTAAGAAAGCATCAAATTTAAACTAAATGATATATTCGACCCCTTAACAAAATTGGAAATTGGCAAATCAACATTTTTAAATAACTTATCTTTTTCAAGGATTTTACGAAATAAAAGCAATCGTTCACGACTTGAAGCAGTACCGCGAATCATTATTTTTCTTTCATTTGAAGAAGGGTCTTTCTCATAAAAAATACTTTCTATTTTTATATCAGACATCTTTTTTAGAATAATCTCATTGATTATCTTCTCAGAAATCACATATTTATCCTTTTGGGCGCCCTCTATTAAAGATAATTGATCATTAAAAATAGAAACTTGTGAGGCATTAACATTTTCGATGTTTGATGCTTGGGTGTTTTTTAATGTTGATAATTTTTCAGAAATTAAATTCTTATTTAGAGATGAAGCATAATATGATGGGATCAAGACAACAGAAGCAACACCAAAAGAAAGAGCCAGGGTTAATAATAACAAAACAAAAAAACGAAAATAAAAATCTCTTACTTTTATCTTTTTCTCTTCATTTGGAATTAAATTAATCATAATCAAAGTCTCCTAAAGCTAAACCAAAAGCTGCTGCATATGTAAGCGACTTATTAAAATTTATTTCTGGAACAAATTTTGCTGTGTCATTTATATTAATCCAAACATTAGCCAACTCAACTGGAGTTTTTATACTTACAGATAAATATTCTGTTAAACCTATCAAATTCGCTTCACCTCCACAAAGAATCAACTTTTTTATCGGTGAATGTTCTTTACCATGTTCATCTGGATGGGTATGCCAATATAAAAAATGCTTGGCAACTTCATCACGAACAATAGAAACAATATTCAAAATCACAGAAAATATTTCTTTATTGGGGGCATTGCGCATCATTCCATATTGTTTCTTCATTTTTTCCGCTTCTTCTAAACTTACATTAAAACTTTTGGCAATCATTTTAATAATTGTTGAACCACCAACATCAAATGTATAAGTGAAAACAACAACACCAGACGAAATGATAAAAATCCCAGTTCTTGTTTGTCCAAAGTCTACAATCATATAAGTATCCAAATCTCCCTTTTTTATCACGGCACGAGAAATAGCTTGAGCTTCAAGTTCACAAGATTGAACTGTTATATCTGCATCTTTAAAAACAGAAAGGTAACTTTCTATAACATTTTTCTGTATTGCCGCCACTTGAATCTCTATTCCATTATTATCTTCACTCAAAAATTCATAGTCAAAAATCGTATCTTGGGCTGGGATAGGAATATATTCTTCTAAAACAAGCTCTATCCCCTCTCTTACATTATTCAAACCTGTTTTATCTAAATGATCTCTAAATAAATAAACTTGTTCTTCTGGCAAAGAAACCCTAACAGACGTTAAATCCAACTCCTTTTTAAGAGAAAGAAGAACTTCTTCAAGCTTCTTTGTATTTTTTATTTTTCCAGATTCTATAATTCCAGGTGGAATTTTCTTTTCTCCATATTCCCCTATCCGTATACCATCTTTAATATTAATTAGCTTCGCATATTTAATAGATTCATCTGAAATATCCAAACCAAAAGAAGGAGGCATAAGAAAACTAGGTCTAGGAAAAAATCTATTATATGAAGTCCTTAACATACTATATATTATACGACAAAATAAATTTTACAGCTATGGTTCTTGTTATTTATCTGGCAGAAGTACCGGCTGGTATGTCTTCAGACGGTGAAATTAAAGAAAATTTGTCATCTTCTGTGGAAATAGCAAGTATCATACCCTGACTTTCATACCCGCGAATGACTCGCGGTTCTAAATTAGCAACAAACATGCATTTTTTACCAACTAAAACGGAACAATCTGGAAAATATAAAGAAATACCAGAAACAATCTGCCTTGGAAGGGCTTCTCCCAAGTCCACTGACAATTTTAACAACTTATCAGTATCTGGAATTTTTTCAGCCGACAAAATTTTGCCAACCTTTATATCTACTTTTTTGAAATCTTCTATACTTATCATATTTTATTTATTCTATCTAAATATCTCTGCAATATCAAAGCGGCCGCACTAGAATCTATTCTTCCTGATTTTATTTGTTTAATTCTATTATGGGACCCGGATTTATTATAATCTTCCTTTCGGTTAACCCCTTTCCGCGCTTCAACTGAAGTCAAAAATTCTTTCTGTTTTCTTACGGGAAGATTAAATTTCTCTTCAAGTTCTAAAATAAAAACATCAATGCGGGCAGACAGTGCATTTAATTTTCCTTTAAAGTCTACTGATTCACCAACAACAATTTCTGTTATTTTTTCTTTTTTTAGAATTTCAGCAATTTTTTGAAAAGTATCTTTATCATTTCCCAGTATTTCTTTAGG
>JAYSNU010000024.1:0-3159 GCA_043723545.1 Candidatus Nomurabacteria bacterium
GCATTGAAAGAAGGATTAGAAAAAGGTATAGATTTTCTGAAAAGTGGAGGAAGGATGAGTGTCATAAGTTTCCATAGCTTAGAAGATAGAGTAGTTAAGCGATTTTTTAAAGAGAAAGAAAAAGAAGGCAAGATAAAATTGATAAATAAAAAGCCATTTACACCAAGTAGGGAAGAAATTATAAAAAATAATAGATCACGAAGTGCCAAATTAAGAATAATAGAAAAAATATGACAGCATTAGCAATAAAAATGAAAAATTATACAGCCGGAGTAAATATTGTAAACAATAACAATATTGAACAAAGGATGTTGAAGACGCTATTATTTTTTGCTGGGATACTCGCTTTATTTTATGTTTTTATTCTTGGGAATATGGTTTTAAACATAATAGAACGTAAATCGCTCGAAGCAGATGCTAGGACGCTCGGTAATGAAGTTGGTAATCTAGAACTTCAGTATTTGTCTATGGCCAACAAGATAGACCTTAATTATTCTTACGCTTTAGGTTTTAAAGAAACAAAAACAAAATTTGCTACTCGGAAATCACTCGGCAGTATAAAAGTAGTAAGCAATGAAATCTAATTTTATTGTTAGAAGTAGGGTTTTATTTTTAGTTATTGTATGTTTTGGTCTTGTATTGATTACAAAGCTTTTTTTTCTTCAAATAATTCACAATAATTTTTATTCAGATATTGCTAATAGGCAATATTCAACCCCTTCTTCAAATATTTTTGAACGTGGAAGTATTTATTTTACTCACAAAGATGGCATATTGGTTTCAGCTGCAGCCCAAACTACCGGATTTAAATTAGCAATTAATCCTAGTAAAATTATTGATGCAGAAAATATTTTTAAACAACTTTCTGCAATTATAGTTATTGATCATGATGATTTTATTTCGAAAGCGAGTAAAATCAAAGATATCTATGAAGAATTAGCTCATCGTTTAACCAAAGAAGAAGCAGATGCATTGTCTCTTTTGAAGATAACAGGAGTTTCTATTTATAAAGAAAAATGGCGTTCTTATCCTGGCGGTAATATGGCATCTCACTCACTTGGTTTTGTTGGCTATAAGGGAGATGAGCTAGGTGGACGTTATGGACTCGAAAGGCAATACAATATGACTCTCTCTAGATCCAAAGATAATCCTTATGTGAATTTTTTTGCTGAAGTTTTTTCCAATGTAAATAAAAATTTATTTAATGATGATTCGAAAGAAGGTGATGTTGTAACAACTATTGAGCCGTCAGTTCAGAGTTTTCCCGAGCAAGAATTATCTCAAGTGAAAGATAAATATCAAGTGGATTCTTTGGGGGGAATTATTATGAATCCCAAAGATGGTTCTATCTACGCTCTTTCTGTAAAACCTGATTTTAATTTAAATGATTTTTCTCAAGTAAAAACTTCTACATTTTCTAATCCATTAGTTGAAAATGTTTTAGAATTCGGTTCTGTTGTTAAGCCCTTAGTTATGGCTGCTGCACTTGATGCTGGAGTAGTCACCGCTGATACGAAATATAATGATACTGGCGAAGTGACAATTGAAAAACATCAGATATTTAACTTCGATAAAAAAGGTAGAGGGCCTGGAACAACAATGCAAGATGTTCTTAATCAGTCATTGAATACGGGAATGGTTTTTGTTGAACAAAGACTTGGAAAAGAAAATTTGCGCAATTATTTATTATCTTATGGGATAAAAGATAAAACTGGTATTGATTTACCAAATGAAACATCGGGACTTGTTTCAGGTATATTGAAAAGCCCTCGCGAAATAGAATATGCAAATGCTGCTTTCGGTCAGGGTATAGCCCTCACTCCAATTGAAATGATACGAGCATTGGCTTCTTTGGGTAATGGAGGAAATTTGGTAGTACCACATTTAGTACAAAAGATAAAATACAATGATGGTACAGAAAAAAACATAACTTATCCAACAGTTAGAACAAAAATTTCCGAGGCTACAGGAGAAGAAATTACTCGCATGTTGGTGACTGTTATGGATAAATCCTTAAAAGGTGGTTTGGCAAAGATAGAACATCACAGTGTTGCGATAAAAACTGGAACGGCCCAAGTTGCAGATAGTGTAAACGGGGGCTATTATGAAGATAGGCATACGCATTCTTTTTTTGGTTATTTCCCAGCTTATGACCCAGAATTTATTGTTTTTCTTTATGCTGTAAATCCTAAAGGTGTTCCTTATGCGTCTCAAACTTGGGCAGATCCGTTTTTAAATATTACGAAATTTTTACTCAATTATTATCAAGTTCCACCAGATAGATAGTTTTGAGTGAGACTGAATTATGAAAAAAACTTTTAGAAAAATAATATCTTATATTTTAGTATTAGAATCTCGTTTAGTGCTTTTGCGTTATAAGCCCAAAATTGTAGCTATTACTGGTTCTGTCGGTAAAACTTCTACTAAAGATGCAGTATATGCTGTTATATCTTCCATAGCTTATGTTAGAAAAAGTGATAAAAGTTATAATAGTGAAATAGGGTTACCACTTACAATACTTGGACTTCCCAATGCTTGGAATAATCCATTTAAATGGTTACAAAATATTTGTAAGGGTTTTTGGCTTTTCCTTAGACCTTCTTTTGGGCCACATAAATATCCTAAATGGCTTGTTCTTGAAGTTGGTGTCGGTAAACCAGGAGATATGAGAAAAACTGCTTCATGGCTTAGGACAGATGCTGTGATAATAACGGCTATAGGAGAAACCCCTGCGCATATTGAATTTTTTAATTCCAAAAAACAATTAATAGATGAAAAAACTGGTTTGATTAATACATTGAAACAAGATGGAATTTTGATATTAAATAGAGATGACGAAGACGTGTTTGAGATGAAGGATAAAACTCGAAATTTAATTACGACCTTCGGTTTTAAAGATGGGGCAGATTTACTTGGGTCTGGAGAAAATATTTTCTACGATGATAAACAAATTCCCCAAGGGATAGTTTTTCGAGTGGATGCTCTCGGTATGAGTTTGCCAGTCGTAATAGAGAAAGTCTTTGGGCGCAATCATATGTATGCATCTTTGGCCGCACTTGCATTGGCTCATGGTTTCAAATGGAATATGATAGATGCTATTCAGATGTTAAAAAATTATGATATATCTCCCGGACGAATGCGTTTGATTCTTGGAATTAA